>CAYHCW010000249.1:0-5171 GCA_964355025.1 uncultured Gemmatimonas sp.
TGAAGACCGTGCCATAGTCGCCGCGACCTGCCAGCAGCAGGCCGCTCGCCCCTTCGCGGGCGAGGAATTTCAGGAAGGTGGTGTCGTTGGGCAGGCGCGCGAGGGCAAAACGCACCGCGGCCGCGCGGGCCGCGGGATTGGCCGGTGCGCCGCCGAAACCGCCACTGGTGGGGTTCGGCAGCGGCTGCATGGCCAGCTTCGCGAGGTCTTCATCCGAGAGCCGCCTGGCGTCGGCCTCGAAATGCGACTTGAGCTGTGGAGCCGGCGAGAGCATCACGAACTTCCCCTTCAGCTTGCCGGCGAACTTGGTGGTGTCACCCAGCGAGTCCAGCACCATCACCATGGCGTCACCCTTGGCCAGCCCCTTCAACGGGGCGGGCGACCAGGCGCGCGGCGCGGCGAGCACCGTGAACGGATTGGTGCCGGTGACCTGCAGGGCAAATCGATCGTTGCGCCAGCCCTTGTAGAACGGCCACGACTCAAGGTGCGTGTTCTGCACTCCCCAGCCGGCCATGGTCTTCATCGTCCACTCGGCGGCCGCGCGGGTGTTGGGCGAACCGGTCAGGCGCGGGCCGTAGACATCCGTGAGCCAGCTCATCGTCTCCATGATCTGGCTGCGGTTCATCGCCTCGTCCTTGATCTTGTTGACGGTGGCGAGGTCAACCTTTTCCTGGGCTTCGACAGGGGAAGCGGCGAGAATGGCCAAGGTGAGGAGCTGGAGTGCGCGACGGGACGGGGGGATCATCGAAGCTCCTGTGAGAGACTGAGGATCTGGAATGCGGATTCCGATTCAGGATTGCGATTCCTGATTACGATTTACGATAATGGCTGGGGCGTCGGATGGCGATGCATCGCGGATCGGGATCCGTGATCGGAATCCTCAATCGGAATCCGGTATCCATATCCTCAATCTGCGGCTATGGTCTTTCCCCCGGCCGGTACCGCACCACCACCTGCGCATCAACGTCCTTGGCCTCGTACGCGACCGGCTTGAGTTCCCCGCGGGCGAACATCGCGGCCTGATCGGAGAACCACGGCGACTCGGGGCGCGGGCTCTGGCCATACGCCAGCGCCGAATAGGCGCGCGGCGTGTCACCGAACTCGACGGCGAGAATCCAGCCGTCGCCGCCGTTGGCTGAGAGCTTGCCGTCGGGATCGCGGGCGAAGTTGAGCACCCGGAAGCACCCGAGCGCCCCGCCACACCCGCCCACCGGCACGTCCACGGCGCCGCGGCGCACGCGATGCACGGCGCCCCACTCCACGTCGTACGCTCCATATCGCCGGGCCGTCTCGGCCACGGCCCAGGCGAATGCGTCGGCGGCCTTGGCCGGTTGCGACAGGCCGTATGGCGTGCGCGTCGGATCTTCTGACGTCCACGCCCTCGTGTAGCGCAGCGAGTCGGGCAGTCCCACGCCGTAGCGTTGCCACCACGTCTCAAAGAGCATCGCCCCCTTGCTGTCGGCGGAGGCGGTGTTGTCCCACTGCTCGAGCAGGGCGAGCGCGGCGGCGACGTCGCCGGTGGGGTTGGTGGCCTTCACCGCCGTCACGAGGTCGGGCTTCACGCGGTCGGCGAGCAGCATGCGATAGCTGTGCTTCAGCTTCACGACCTCCTCGAGGCTGACCTTGCTGGGGCCGCCGACGAGCTGCAGGCCCAGCTGGCTGCGCAGCGAGAACGACGGCTTCTCGAAGTTCGGGTACTTGTTGGTGGTGTCGATCTTCTCGCGCACGTTGGTGAAGTGGGGCGAGCTGTTCTCGTTGTGTACGTACCCGCCCTTGGGGTTCAGGAACTGCGGCAGGGAGTCCCACGGCACGTACTGCGTCCACATGTCGCTGGTGGATTTCACCGCAATGGCCAGCGTGTCGCCGCCCGTGGCATGCGGCAGCAGCGGGAGCGCCGCGTTCCACACCAGCAGGATGTTGCCGGCCTTGTCGGCGTACGTGAAGTTCGACGTGCCGCGGCCGCGGAGCCGCATGGCCGATTTCCACTCGGCGAGCGTCGAGGCGTGCATCATGCGCAGGAACTGCTCTCCGCTCCGGTGCTCGCCGTCGTTGGCGGTCTTGATGATGTAGATCTTGCCGCCGGCGCGATGGATCACCGGGCCGGCCGGCGTAGACCAGAACTCGCGCGTCGCGGAGGACCGTCCCGCGCCGTTGCTGAACTCCACCTTCACGAGTTCGCGGATGAGCGGCAGCGACGTGCCGTCGATCAGGTAGTGGTCGGCGCGCGCGGGATCCACGTCAAGCGCGTAGAACTCCTGCAGTCGCTGGTGATTGTTCGTGGTGGACCAGCCGAGGTTGGCGTTGAATCCTCCGATGATGCCAAGCGGCCCGCCAATGCGAAAGTCACCGTAGAAGTCGAAGTGCCCCGGCACGGTCATGTGTGCCTCGTAGTACCCGGAGGTCCAGACGAGGTGCGGATTGCGCAGCAGGATCGCCTTGCCCGACGTGGTGCGGCTCGGGGCGAAGGCCCACGCGTTGGAGCCGACGTTGTCGCGCGCAAGTTCGCGGTCCTCCTCGTCGCCCTCGCCGGGCGCGCGGCGTCGGCCGGCGTCGGGCGGGAACTGCTTCGGGTCGAGCTTCGACAGGAAACGCCGTACCATGCCATACGCCGGCGCACCCATGTCACCGGCGAGCACATCGTAGCCGGTGAAGTCGGCCGGCATCGTCACCGGGTACTCCTCAGGGTGCAGGCTGATGTAACGGTCGAGCCCGAGGGCGAAGCCGTCGTAAATGTCGCGCGTATTCGGCTCGAGCAGCGGATAGCTCTCGACGGCGCGGGCGCGGGCGCGCCGCGCGGCAAAGTCCTGCTCCATGCTGTCGCGACCGAAGGTGAGCCCCATGCGTCCCGACGCGCGCAGGATGTTCATGGCCGTGCGCGGGCCGTAGTCCTCGAGTTGCAGCCAGGCGAGGGCGTACCCGGCGGCCTTCAGGTTCTCAGCGCGGATGTGCGGAATTCCGTGCGCGGTTCGCAGGATCTCGACCTGGCGCCAAAGCTCGGGTGCCTGGGCCACCGCCAGCGCGGGGAAGGTGAGGAGCGAGAAGACGAGCGAGCGCGTCAGGCGACGCATGGATGCCTCGACGGCGGAAGCGGGGGTTACAGCGGCTGTTGGGGTTCCATCAGGTGTACGTCCAGGCTGTGGCTCGCGCTGGGCGCGCGCCTACGGCTTGCGCACCGCGCCGCCCATCAGCGCGGCCTGGTCGATGATGCGCACGCCGTCGGGCACGGTAAACACGAACGCGCCCTTTGGCAGACTCGCGCCGAGTCGCATGTTCGTGAATCGCAGTCGACGACGCAGGCCGCCCGGTTCCTCGATCTCGATCTGGCGCACCAGCGCGTCCTCGCCAATCCAGACCTTCGCCGACTGGAACGGCGCGCCGTCACTGCGCGGTGTGAGCGCGTAGAGACGGACCGGTTCACCGCCGACCATGTCGGCCTCCGGGACCACGCGCACCTGGTTCTTGTCGCCGGGGTTGGCCAGCAGCTTTGTCACGACATCGAAGGCGCTGCCCAGTTCGCGGGGAAGCTTCAGCACCTGTCCCTTGGCCGTGCTCGGCAGATAGACCCAGAGGGCTTCGCCGTCGGCGAGCACGAGGTCACCGGCAGGGTCGGTGAACCGGAAGGCGAATCGCGCCGGCGGCCGCTGAAGCATCTCGCCGCGCGACAGGCGTGGCGACTTGGCCATCGGGCTGATGAGCGTCTGCTCGAACCCGGCCCGAATTGTCCGGGCGTTCGCGAAGCGCGTGGCGGCCTTGCGATAGAGCGCCAGCGCGGCGGTGGAGTCTCCACCGTGCTGTGCCTGTGCCTGCGCCTGTGACGGCGCCAGCGCCAGGCACGCGGCGAGGGCGAGGCGGCTCGTCAGGGCCCCGCGCATCACGCGCTCGTGGCGGGCGCCGAGATGCTGCGGCCAATGGCCTCGCTGATCTGGCGCAGCTGCCGCACCAGGTCGGCGAACTGGTCGGGGAAGAGCGACTGCGCGCCGTCGCTCAGCGCCCGGTTGGGATCCGGATGCACCTCGATGATGATGCCGTCGGCGCCGGCGGCCACGGCGGCGCGCGCCATCGGCGTCACCCGGTCACGCACTCCCGTGCCGTGGCTCGGATCGGCGATCATCGGCAGGTGCGACAGCTTCTGCACGGTGGGAATGGCATTGAGGTCGAACATGTTGCGCGACGACGGGTCCCACGTGCGCACGCCGCGCTCGCAGAGGATCACCTGGTCGTTGCCCTCGGCCAGGATGTACTCCGCGCTCAGCAGGAGCTCTTCCACGGTGGCGGCCATGCCGCGCTTGAGCAGCACCGGCCTGCGCAGCTTGCCCACCGTCTTGAGCAGCGAGTAGTTCTGCATGTTGCGCGCCCCGATCTGGATGCAATCGGCGTACTCGGCCACCAGCCGCGCGCCGTCGTCGTCCATCGCCTCGGTGACAATGGCGAGTCCCGTCTCCTGTCTGGCGAGCTGCAGCAGTTCGAGCCCGTGCTTGCCGAGTCCCTGAAACGAGTAGGGCGACGAGCGCGGCTTGAAGGCGCCGCCGCGCAACGCCACCGCGCCGGCGGCGCGCACGGCATGGGCGGCGGCGAGAATCTGCGATTCGCTTTCCACCGAGCAGGGGCCGGCGATGATCGGCACGTCGTTGCCGCCAAAGACCACCCCGGGGGCGATTTCCACGAGCGTGTTGGCGGCACGCCATTCGCGCGAGACCTGCTTGAACGGGCTGGAGACGTAGATGATCTCGGCGACACCGGGCAGCGCCTCGATGTGCGAACCGTCCACGCGCCGGTCATTGCCCACGAGCCCCACGGTGGTGCGCTGCGCACCCGGCATTGGCAGCGGCTGGAAGCCCAGGTCGCTGATCGCTTCGCAGACCCGGTCGATCTCGGCCGGTGTCGCGCTGACGTGCATGACGACGAGCATCTAGGCGACTCCGGGAGCGAGCGTGGCCCCGGCGGCGGAGGGCTCCGCCGCGTCCTCGTCCACCGGCGGCCCCTTCATGCGCACGCTGACGAGCGACGAGACGCCCGGTTCCTGCATGGTGACGCCGTACACGGCGTCGGCGGCCTCGGTCGTCGTGCGCGGATTGTGGGTGATCACGATGAACTGCGTGTGCACCTTGAACTCGCTGAGCATCTTCACGAAGCGGCCGACGTTCTGGTCGTCGAGCGGGGCGTCCACTTCG
>CAYHCW010000250.1:0-5164 GCA_964355025.1 uncultured Gemmatimonas sp.
GCGTCCGTTGATTCGTCCCGCGCGTTCGGAGTGTTTCCCGACGTGCCCATCCTGGCCGGCCGGCACGCCGTGGTCCTCGCTCATGGTCCAGGACTGTCCGCGCTGCTGCCGACCTTGTCACGGTTTCGAGATCGCTTGTACGTCGTGGCGCCGTTTCGTACGGCTCTGCGGCTTGCCGCGGCCGGCATCTGGCCAGACATCATGGTGTTGGCCGACGCCGCTGTCCCGACCGCGGAGATCTCCATCGCGGAATGGCAAGCGTTGAAGGGCAGCATGCGCCGGCAGTTCGAGGAACACGTGACCCTCGTCACCGAACCGCTTGCGCCGGCGGCCATCCACCAGGGGTTCTCGCGGGTACGGGTATTCGACAATGCCCTGGGATGGCTACCGGCTCCGGCGCAACTGCCGTACTGGGGTTCGGCGCTGCTGCCGTCGCTGTGCATACCGCTCGCGCTGGGGGCTTCGACGGTGGCCATCGGGGGCATGAACATGACCGCGGCCCGAGGCCGAAGGTGCCGGACCTGGGCCGGCGAAGCAGTCAGACTTGACCCCGGGCAGGAGGTGCCGCATGGCCTGCTCGAGGTTCTGGCGGCTGCTATCCCGGGTCGATTCCTCGACCTGACGCCCGACGCCGTCGTCAAGCGCGGGTTCATCGTTGGCGGCATTGACGACTTACTGGCACGCCCGGCAGGTGGCTTACAGCCGGCCGCGGTTACTGCGCCGGTCTATGCCTCAGACCTGCTGCACCACACGCTTCAGGCCGCCCATTCATTCGGCGACACCATCGCGCGGATGTCGGCGATTGCTGGCCGAGTGACGGAACTGTCGCGCAGCGACGGCGATCTCACCGAATTGCACCGCCTGGTCGAGACGATGGAGTGCGATTGGGCCCGGGAGCCCGCGTGCCTCGAGGCGCTCGCCCTGCTGCAACCGCCGTTCCTGCAGTCACTCTGGCGGTTGCGACGTGCCGGCTATACCGCCCAGAACGCCGCCGTCGCGACACGAATGAAGGCGAAGCTCATTGGTCCCGAGATCGCCAGCCTCGACGGAGCCTATCGGCAGTGGCTGGATGCGATCCGCGCCGGCGCCTCCGGCCTCGGCCCCGTTCTTGCCTCTCAGTCGGCCGGGGCCGAATAGCAGGCGGGTCGCGAGACTCACTCCTGCGCGAGGAGCAACCGGGCGGCGAACTTTGCGCCAGTTTTCCTAGGTTCGGCACCGCGACCGGCCGGAGCCGGCCGCAAAGAATCGGTGCCTCGACGCGTGGTGTCGGCAGGCCGACAACGCGAGGGATCTGAGAGAGCGACGATGTGTGGGATCTGCGGAATGGTGGGCCGGCCCGAGCGTAACGCGCTCGGGCGCATGGCCCAGGCGATGACGCATCGCGGTCCAGATGACGATGGGTTCTACATCGACGCGCTGGCCGGACTCGGCTTCCGGCGGCTGTCGATCATCGATATCGCGGGTGGCCATCAGCCGCTGACCAACGAGACCCGCTCGTTGCACCTCGTCTTCAACGGCGAAATCTACAACCATCGCGAGCTGCGCGCCGGCCTCGAGGCACGCGGCCACCGGTTCAGTACGTGCTCCGACGGCGAGGTGCTTCTTCATCTATATGAAGAACAGGGGGCGTCGTTCGTCTCCGGCCTCAACGGCATCTTCGCGTTTGCGTTGTGGAACCCTGGCGCCGACGAGATGTTACTCGGGCGCGATCACCATGGCGTCAAGCCGCTGTACTACGCAACGCACAACGGGAACCTAGTGTTTGCGTCCGAGCTCAAAGCGCTGCTGGCCAGCGGGCGGGTCTCTCGCGAGATCGACCCGGAGGCGGTGGCCCAATACCTCGTCTACCAGGCCGTGCCGCCGCCCCTGTCAATCCTGCGGGATGTACACCAACTCCCGCCGGGCCGCCTCCTCGTGCACCGCCGTGGACAAACGCACGTCCATACCTACTGGACCCCCCCGCGCGAAGTCGCCCGGCCGGTGACTTCGGTCGAGGAGGCATGCGAGATTACACTCGGCGGGCTTCGACGCGCCGTCGGCCGTCAGATGATGTCCGAGCGTCCACTCGGCGTGTTTCTTTCGGGCGGCGTGGACTCGAGCGCCCTCGTGGCGTTGGCGGCGGAGCACGTATCTCGTCCCCTCAAGACGTTTTCCGTGGGATTCGTCGGCCCCGACGAAGAAGTGCTGACCGAGTGGCCGTGGGCCCGAATCGTCGCTGAGCGATATGGCACCGACCACCAGGAGTTCGTGCTCACCGAGTCGATGTTTCGCGAGGCGATGCCGCACACGTTCTCGGCAATGGACCAGCCGACGTCGGATGCCATCAATTCCTATTGGGTGTCTTATGCCGCCGCGCAGCAGGTGACGGTGGCGCTGTCTGGCACTGGCGCCGACGAGCTGTTGCTCGGCTATGCGCGTGACGCGCACCTTCTGCGCCACTACGACCAAGGGCATGTGCTCGGCGCGCTGCCAACCCGTTATGTGCGCCGTGTGGCCCAGGCGCTGGGTCGTGTCCCAGCCGGCCACCTATGGCCGGCGGTCCGGTCGAGGGCCGATGCGGTGCGGGCCTATGCGCTGCTCGACGAGGAATACCTGTCGCCGAGCGGCATCGCCATCTTCAAGCCGCACCAGCGAGACGCCGTGTTGTCACCGGCACTGCGGGCGGCACTCGGGACCGCTCACCCGGCGACGGACTACCTGCGTCACGATGCCCCAGCCGACCTCGGCGCACCGGGCGATTGGCTCCTGCGTCTCGAACAACGCGGCTACTTGTCCTACGTGCTCCTGCGCGACATCGACGCGATGTCGATGGCGCACTCCCTCGAAGTGCGCGTGCCCTTTCTCGACCCCGTCTATGGCGCCGAGCTCGCACGGGTCCCCTGGCAAATGAAGTACAAAGACGGCGTCGGGAAATGGGTACTCAAGCAGGCCCTCAGACCCCTGCTTCCAGACAACATCCTGTACCGGCAGAAGATGGGATTCGGCCTACCTTATGCGTTGTGGATGCGACGGTCGCTCGAGCCGATGATCCGGGACCTCCTCAGTCCGTCACGCGTGCAACGCCGGGGCGTGTTCGACCCGGTGGCCACAACGCGCCTTTTGGATCGCTTCTATGGCGGCGATGAAGGCATCTGGCGGCTGGTGTGGACGCTCTTTGTGTTCGAGGGTTGGGCCAGCGAGGTGCTCGACGCCAGCAGCGCGGTATTGGAGGGGCGGGCCGCCTAGCCGCGGGCCGTCCGCAGGTCGTCATGCTCGAAGGCGGACGCCATCCGGTCGAGCGCCCCCGCCGAGAGACCATGCCGCGCGCCTTCCGCGCGCCACGTCGAGACGGCGCGCCCAACGGCCCCGGCCAAGGCCCGTGCCTCACCAGCATCGAGTTCAAAGTAGCCGGCCACCGCCATCGCCAGGGCCAGGGATGCCGTGGTGTCGTCTTCGTTGATGGCCGTGCTGAGGATGCGCGGCTTGATATCGACGGGCACCGGATTGAGGTCGAAAGCGGGCGACAGTCGCCAGCCGCCTGGTCCTTCGTACAGAAACCCGTGGTTACGCAGGTGGTCGTCGGTATTCGAAATCAGGATGTTGAAGACCATCCGGCACCAGAGCGCCTGAATGTCTTCCCGCGGCGCGGCCCCATGCTGTCGCAGGGCATCGACGATTTCGAGATAGCTCCGCGTCTCGGTATCTCGAGCGCCCAGCATGCTCATGGCCGACAGATACGGAATGCGCCGCCGGCCGTCCCGATCGAAACGCCGCAGCAGGAGCACGGACTTGCCCGCCACGGTTTCGAGTCGGGCGGCGGGAACCGTGAGGCCGGCCTTCCGCGCCAACGCCAGGGCCACCGCCTCCCACACCACCGTGTCGTATTCATCGTCGCGATGGGGGAACTTCGCGATGGCGAGGCTACCGTCCTGCTCACGCACCGACGCCTTGGGCCGGGCACCGCCCAGCGACGAGCCCGGCGCAACGAGCAGACGCAGGTCCTCGTCGGTGTCTTGGTCGTCCACCACGCGCTCGGCGGCCGATAACAGCTTCGGGAGTTCGACCAGAGGCGGGATGCGCGTGCCCCCCTGTTCGTGCAAGAACGGTCCGCCTTCGTGTTCGGCAAATCGTAACGCGCCCTGTCGCGCCTCGTCGTCCACAAGCAGGAGGTAGTCGATCTCCTGGAGAGTGCGGGGGACGCTCCCCACTTTCGCCGAGCGCCGGCGCTCCATACGCCGCATCAGCGCTCGGCCCCAACGGTCCGGCGCCGAATCCCCGATGGCGCCAAACATCGGCGCGTCCGCGGGGGTGTGAAACGGACCGGGGCCCAGCTTGAGGGCCGGCTCCAGCGAGAAACGCCGGGCATGCCGCAGCCACCCGGCGTCGTATTCAAAGGTCGCGGTCTCCCGGTTCTTGCGGACACGAGCCCAAAGACGTCCGACGAGATGCGGGACGCCTGCCAGGTCGGCGTGGACGAGGACTTCTCTATCCATCACGCGCCCTCGATGCGTTTCGGTGTGCGCGGTCCCCGAATACGCTTCGGCAAATGCTCTTCTTCGAGCTCACGGCCGAGTGAGTCGTACTTGGGGTCGGCAATGTCGGCTAGGCGCTCGACCATTCCCATCACGAAAAGGACGGTGGCGCAGATGCCAAGCGCCACGCCGGGATCGCCCTTTTCAATCTTCAGAAGCGTCGTGCGGCTGATCGAAGCGCGCTCCGCCGCGATGGCCACGGGAATGCGTCGGCGCCGACGGGCATCGCGGATGTCGTGACCCAGCTTACGTAAAGCGCGTCTGACGGGGATCGGGAGGACGACTGACGCTCGACTCGTTCTCATCTTATAACGTCCATGTTAATGGTCTCTATATAGTTTATTGTATATTATTACGGACATTAATCGAAATCGGACTTGCCGATACGGCACAGCATCGCCCTGATGGCTGCCGCCTTCCTGATTTCCAGTAAGCCAGTCCACTCCGCCGCCATGGGTGTCGGTCCGCCGACGGTGCGAACTGATTTCGTAGGCGCTCTCCAGGGCAACGACGGCGCCACGGCCGTCATTTGGCGGGGCATACGCCTTGCAGTGCCCTCGGGCAGCCATCCATGTGCGGTATCTGCGGAATGTTCGGGCGCCCGGATCGGGCGGTGGTCGGCCGGATGGCCGCGGCCATGGTGCATCGCGGCC
>CAYHCW010000251.1:0-5154 GCA_964355025.1 uncultured Gemmatimonas sp.
CACCAGCGCCCCCGTCCGCCTCGACAAATGGCTCTGGGCGGCGCGCTTCTTCAAGACGCGTGCCCTGGCGGTGGAGGCCATCGAGGGCGGCAAGGTGCTGTACAACGGCGAGCGTCCCAAGCCCGCCCGTGAGATGCGCATTGGCGATGAGCTTCGGCTTCGCCTCGGGCCGTACGAGCACATCATCAAGGTGCTGACGCTCAATCCGCGCCGAGGGCCGGCCACGCAGGCGGCCCTGATGTACGAAGAGACGGAGGAGTCGCGGGCGGTGCGCGCGAAGCTCGCGGAGCAGCACAAGCTCGCCAGCGCGTTCAATCCGCAGGCGTCGTGGACCGATTCCAAGAAGGACCGGCGCGACGTGCGAAGGGTGAGGGGGAAGGAGTAGGGGGCCCTCAGCCCGCCGCGATCGCCGCCAGCGCCGCATCATCCATCCGGTGCCCGCCCTCAAACAGGTGCGATTCGTACGCAAGCCCCGCCGCGTCCAGCCGCGCCTGTTCGCGCGCGACGACGTCCGGCGTGGCGTATTTGTCGCGACTGCCGAGCACCAGTTGCACGCGCGTATTGCGCAGCGGGGCCTTGGGCGACACGAGGTCCAGCTCCGGCGCAATCAGGCCGCCCCAGCAGACGAGCCGAGCTGCCTTCACGCGGCCGGCTGCCACCCAGCGAGATGCCGTGGCCGTGCCCTGAGAAAAGCCCAGCACGTGAATGGGCGGAGGCGACGGAATTCCGTCCCCGAGTGAGGCCACAAGCAGGTCGAAATACCGCAGGTAGTCACCGATCTCGTGCAGGCGGTCCTCGCGCGTCATCCACGAGGCGCCCACCCTCGCCTCGGCCGCCGAGGTGCCGGAGCCTGGCTCGTAGTAGCGGGAGAGCGCTTCGGGGGCGACCACGAGGCGGCGGCCGTCGTCGAGGGCGCGGCACTGGGGCAGGAAGTCCGCGGCGAGCTGGCCGTAGCCGTGAATGACGATCCACCATTCGCTGGCCGCCGCCGGCGCCGGCCCGAAGGCGGCGTAGCGCGCGGTGCGGGGAACGGTGAGGGAGGCAATGCGCAATTCGGGCATGCGGGCAAGATGGCCGAGGGCGCGTTGCGCCGGGAGGTGCGCGGGGGCTACAATTCGCGCACAGCACAGGAGATAACTGATGTCGAATGCACAACCGGTGAGGCCGTCGTCGCAGGGCTGGGGCGTGGCCGCCGCCATCATCATCCTCGCCATCGTGGCCAACACGATGGCGTACCGCGTCCACAAGGCGACGTATCTCGCGCCCGACGCGCCAGCGGCGGCCACCGCCGAGCACTAGGCGCGCAGCATCACCCTGTGACCGTGCGTGCGGCGGAGGCCTTTTGGGCCTCCGCCGCACTCCGTTTTTCGGGCACCGCGGCCGACACTCAATTCTGACAGCACGCCCTCCCGTGTCGGGCGGGCGGTCCGGCCGCGCCCCCGCACCCGATGACCGCATTCATCAACTGCCCTTCCTGCACCGAGCAGGTCAACGCCGACGCGCGATTCTGCGCCCAGTGCGGCGCGTCCGTGTCGCCGCCGACGGTGACGTCGATGCGGCCGTCGGCGCGGGCCAAGGCCCAGCAGGAACTGGTGGAGCAGCTGCGCATGGCGACGGCCGACGAGTTCGAGATCCAGCACGAACTCGGCGCCGGCGGCATGGCGACGGTCTTTTTGGCGGTCGACCTCGCGCTCGGCCGCAAGGTCGCCATCAAGGTGATGTCGCCCGCCCTGCTGCTGGCCGATGATGTGGCGGTCGCGCGCTTCAAGCAGGAGGCGCGCACGGTGGCGGCGCTGTCGCATCCGCAGATCATCCCGATTCACGCGGTGCGCGAAACCGCCGACCTGATGTACTTCGTGATGCAGTACGTGGAGGGCAAGTCGCTCGAGACGGTGCTCCGCGAGCGGGGGCCCCTGCCCTTTGGCACCGTGCAGTCGCTGCTCGTGCAGGTGGGGGGCGCGCTGGCCTACGCCCACAAGCGCGGCGTGGTGCATCGCGACGTGAAGCCGGCCAACATCATGCTCGACGACGAAGGCTGGCCGGTGATCATGGACTTCGGCATCGCCAAGGGGTCGAACACCACCAACCTGACGCAGGTGGGCCAGCCCATCGGCACGCCGGGCTACATGAGTCCCGAACAATGCGTGGCGACGGTGGTGGGCGGCGCATCGGACCAGTATTCGCTGGGCGTGGTGGCGTACGAGATGATCACCGGGCGCATGCCGTTCAGCGGCGAGACGGGGATGGCCATCATGATGGCGCACGCGGTGGACCCGGTGCCGCCGATGGAGACCCTGCGCCCCGACTGCCCGGTGGCGTTGAGCCTCGTGGTGCGCAAGATGCTCGAGAAGAAGCCCGAGCTCCGCTACGCATCGATGACCGATGCCGTGGCCGCGCTGCGCATGGCGCCCTTGTCGGCGCCGGTTGTCGCGCCGCCGCCGAGTACTCTCGTTCAACGCGAACGCCCGTCGAACTCTCGCGCGGTGGGGCGGGTGTCGTCGTCAGCGGCCCACGGCACCCCTGCGGTCACCGAGCCCCGCGTGAGCCCTCTGCGCGCGCGGCTCATCGAGCGGCAATCGAGCGCCGCGGCGGCCGCCAGCCTCGCGGCCACGTCGCGCACACCGGGACGGCGATCGGTGCCGGCGCCGGCGCCGATCGCCATACCCGCTGGGCGCCTGCTCATGCACCCCGAACCGGCGCGCGATCCGGAGGTGATGGACGGCGAGGTGGCGAGCGTCGAGCTGTCGGCCACGGAACCCACCGTGATCGTGGGCGAGCGGGTGACGCTGCGCGCCACCATGCGTGATGCCCAGGGGCATCGACTGGGTGGGCGCACGGTGACCTGGAAGTCGAGCGCACCACGCATCGCCAAGGTCAGCGAGGAGGGCGTGGTGCTGGTGCTCGATCGCGGCGCGGTGCAGATCACGGCGACGTGCGATCAGGTGAGCGGGTCGGCCACGCTGTACGTCTCGCGGGTGGGCGTGCATCGCCTCGCCGTGCACCCGCGCGTGAGCGACCTCTCCATCGCCGACGAACTGCAGCTGAACGTCGACCTGCTCGACCGCACGGGCGCGCGCCTGGGCGGACGCGTGATCGAATGGACGTCCACCGATCCGGCGGTCGCCGAAGTCGACGCGAGCGGGCGGGTATTTGCGCGCGCTGCAGGGTGGACGACGGTGATTGCGTGGAACGCGGGCATCAGCGCGTCGATGCCGCTGCAGGTGCACCCGGCGACCATCGCGGTGTTCCGCATGATTCCCGTCAGCGCCACGTTGGCGATCGGCGAAACGCTGCAGTGCCAGGTGCTGGCAGCCAACGCGCAGGGGCGCGTGATTCCCGATGTGGAGGTGTCGTGGGCGTCGGGCGACACGTCGATCGCGGCAGTCAGCCCGGAGGGCCTGGTGCTGGCGCTGCGACCCGGCATCGTGAAGGTCGCGGCCGGAATCACCGGGCGCCGCGCGACGGTCAGCCTGACCGTGTCACGCGGCGACGAGGACGCGTGTTAGGTCTTGTGCCGGAACGTGATGCGGCCGCGGCTCAAATCGTAGGGGGAGACTTCGACCGTCACCCGGTCGCCGGCAAGCACGCGAATGCGGTGCCGGCGCATCTTCCCGGCCATCGTCGCCAGCACGTCGTGGCCGTTGGTGAGGCGCACGCGAAACGTGGCACTGGGAAGCACTTCGTTGACGGTGCCCTCGAGTTCGATCGCTTCTTCCTTCGCCATAAGTCCGGATGAACGTGGCGCGGCCCTGGTGTCGAGTGCCCCGGCCGCATGGGGCAAACCAGTAATCTATAGGCTGAGGGGGCGGTTTGGGAGGAGCCAAGACCTGTTCCCTCGGCCTTCCGACGGTTAGCGTCAAGATTCCCCAGCAACGATCCCATGCCCCGTCGACTCTCGCTCGCCGCCCTCGCCGTGCTCGCCGCCGCCCCGGTGCTTGCCGCACAGACCCCGTCGCCGCTGGAGGCCGAAATCAAGCGGCGCGCCCAGGCGGTGACCCCCCAGGTGGTGGCCTGGCGGCGCGACATCCACGAACACCCGGAACTCGGCAATCGGGAGACCCGCACGGCAGCCCTCATTGCCGCCCACCTGCGCTCACTCGGCCTCGAAGTGCGCACCGGCGTCGCCACCACCGGCGTGGTCGGCATCCTGCGCGGCGCCAAGCCCGGTCCGTCGGTGGCGCTGCGCGCCGACATGGACGCGCTGCCGGTGACCGAGGAATCGAGCCTCCCGTTCAAGTCCGTAGTACGCACGGAGTACAACGGCCAGCAGGTGGGCGTGATGCACGCCTGCGGCCACGACAACCACGTCGCCATCCTGCTGGGCACGGCCACCGTGCTCGCCGGCATGAAGGACAAGCTGCCCGGCACGGTGACGTTCCTGTTCCAGCCCGCCGAGGAGGGGCCGCCGGCCGGCGAGATCGGGGGCGCCGCCGTGATGATTGGGCAGGGAGCCATCGACAACCCGAAGGTCGAGGCCGTATTCGGCATGCACGTGCGGCCGGGGCGCGCCGGCGAGGTGGGTTATCACGCCGGCGGGGCGATGGCGAGCAGCGACGGCCTGACGATCATCGTGCGCGGGCAGCAGACGCACGGTGCGGTGCCGTGGGGCGGCATTGACCCGGTGGTCGTGTCGGCGCAGGTGATCACCGGCCTGCAAGCCATTGTGTCGCGACAGATGAACCTCGCGCTCGCGCCGGCGGTGCTGACCATCGCGACGATTCACGGTGGCGTGCGGAACAACATCATTCCCGACAGCGTGGTGATGACGGGCACCATCCGCATGTTCGACGCGGCGATGCAAACGGACATGCACGCGCGCATCAAGCGCACCGTCACGGACATCGCGTCGGCCTGGGGGGCCACGGCGACCGTCAGGATCACCGCGGGCACGCCGGTGCTGGTCAACGATCCCGCGCTGACGGCGCGCATGCAGCCTTCGCTCGAGCGATACGCGCGGCGCGCCGTGGCGGACATTCCGTGGACGCCGTCGGAGGACTTTGCGTTGTTCGGCAAGCGGGTGCCCTCGCTGTTCGTCTTCATGGGGGTGACCCCCGACAGCGTGCGCGTCGAAGACGCCGCGTTGAACCACAGCCCGAGGTTCTTTGCCGACGAGTCGGCGCTGCCCTATGGCGTGCAGGTGATGACCGGGCTCGC
>CAYHCW010000252.1:0-5152 GCA_964355025.1 uncultured Gemmatimonas sp.
GACGCGCAGCTGGTCGCGCGCGTTCACGAGTACATGGGACGCATGGAAGGCTTCGGCTACGCGGGCGGCGTCCTTGTGATCCGCGACGGCAAGGTCGTCATGAAGCGCAGCTACGGCCTCGCCAACCGCGCCGCCGGCACGCGCGCCGACACATCGACGGTCTACAACCTCGGCTCCATCACCAAGCAGTTCACGGCCGCCGCCATCCTGCGCCTCGAGGAACTGGGCAGGCTGCACACCACCGATTCCATCGGACGTTTCTTTCCGCAGGCGCCGGCCGACAAGCGCGGCATCACCCTGCACCAGCTGCTCACGCATACGGCCGGCTTCAACTCCGACTACTCCCCCACCGACTACGAACCGACCACGCGCGCCGAGTACGTGCGGCGCATGCTGGCCGCCCCGCTGCGCAGCCCGCCGGGCAGCACGTTCTTCTACGCGAATTCCGGCTATTCCATGCTGGCGGCGATCGTGGAGATCGCGACTGGCGTCGACTACGAAGTCGCCCTGCGCGACCTCGTGCTGCGCCCCGCCGGCATGCTCGAGACGGGCTACAAGGCACCCCAGTGGGCGTCGGCGCGCATCGCCCACGGCTACCAGGATGGCCGCGACTGGGGCACCATCGTCGATCGCATTGCGATGGACGGCGCGCCCTACTGGGAACTGCGCGGCAACGGCGGACTGCACACCACCCTCGGCGACATCGCGCGCTGGGACGCCGCACTCAACGACAGCCGCGTCTTCACCGACAGCAGCCGCGCGAAGTTCATGACCGGCTACGTGAACGAGGGGCCGGCCGGGCTCTCGAAATACGCGTACGGTTGGGCAGTCTCCAGAACTTCACGCGGCACGCGGCTCGTCGAGCACAACGGCGGCAACGGCGTCTACGTCGCCGAACTTCTGCGCTTCGTCGATGACCGCGTGACGATCTTCGTGACCTCCACGGTCTCGGAGCTCACGGCCTCCACGGCCGTGCGCGTGGTGTCGCGCATCGTCTTTGGGCAGCCGTACGAGCTTCCGCCGGCCCGTGTGGCCGCCGCTCCCGCCACCATCGCCGCCGCCGCTGGCACCTATCAGCTCGCCGACGGCAGTCGACTGGTGCTGCGCGTGCAGGACGGTCGCCTGATGGCCGAGGCGGTGGGGCAGCAGGCGTATGCGTTGATTGCCACGGGTGACACCGCATCGGTGCCCGATGCGACCACGCTCAATGCCCGTTCACGCGCCATCGCCGAGGCCGTGGTGAAGGGCGACGTCTCGCTGCTGCGCACCGCACTCGGCCCGGGTGGTCCCGATTCCGCCGAAGTCGCGTCGCAGGAGGCGCAGATGATGGAAGGGCGCCTGCAGCGCTTTGGCGCGTTCAAGTTGATCGAGGTGCTCGGCACGGTGCGCGGAGCAGAGGGCGGATTGCAGACCACCGTGCGTCTCAACTTCGAACGCGGCGGCGCCACCAACATCTACACGTGGGATCGTCAGGGACACATCATGGATCTTGGCGCGCGGCCGTACGCTTCCGTCGAACTGCTGCCTTCGGAGAATGGCGAGTTCCGCTCGTTCGACGCGCGCAGCGGCGCGGGCGCGCGCCTCACGTTTGCGGCGGGCAACGCCACGGCGACGACGCCGAAGGGCCCCGTGACGCTGGTGCGCAAATGAGAATTGTCGGCGGCAAGTGGGCCGGGCGTGACCTCACGTCGCCCAACGACTTTCGCGTGCGGCCCACCGCCGAGCGCGTGCGCGCCGCGCTGCTCGACCTGCTCAAGGCCGATCTGCCCGACGCACGCGTGCTCGACCTCTTTGCCGGCACCGGCGCGCTGGGGCTCGAGGCGCTGTCGCGCGGCGCCAAGAGCGCCGACTTCGTGGAGTTCCGGCCCGCCTGCCTGCACGCGCTCAAGGCCAACGTGGCCGCGCTGCGCATGCGCGACTGCACGCGCATCTTCAAGAAGGATGCGCTCCCCTTTGCCACGATGCTGACAACGGCCGGCGCCTACGACATTGCGTTCTGCGATCCGCCGTACGAGTCCAAAATGCTCGACCGCGTCATCGAGGGCTGGCTGGTGACCAAGTTCGCCAAGGTGCTCGCCGTCGAGCACGCGGCCACGCACAAGCTGCCCAAGGGCGCGCTGCGCCGCGATTTCGACGACACGGCCATCACCCTCTATCGCGCGTAGGAGTGCGCAAGCGCGCGCGTCAGCCGGCGCGCGCTTCGCTCCGCAGGGCGAGCAGCGTCCAGGTGGCGCCGGCGAGATCCACCAGCCCAAGCGCGATGAGCGGCAGCGGCCCGTCCGCCCCGGCCACAAGTGCGAAGCACGCCGCACAGAAGATCATGCGCCCCTGCACCGAGGCCACAAAGAACGCGCGCGCGTTGGCCACGCCGCACGCCCAGTAGTAGTACCCGACCACCAGCGCCAGCGCGCCAACCACATGCACCCAGATCTCCATCGACTCCTGAAACCCGAGGAGCGGCAGAAGAACGTTGGGCGCAAACAGCAGGCCCACGCCCGTCAGCGCGGCATACACTCCAAAGACCTTGCTTGTCATGGCTGCTGATGTCATGGCGGATATTCCCCTGTAGTGTTGTGTCGGTGTTCTTCTGTGTTCATCTGTGGCAAGCAGTTAAGGCACCCCACCCACAAACTGCCGAACCGCCACCAGCGTCGCCACTGCATCCTCTTCATGCGGCACGTGGCCGAGCACCGGGAATATCAGTACCCGGCTGCCGGCGATGTCCCGCCCAAAGCGGGCGGCGTTGTCGGGAGGAATCAGCTGGTCGCGCCCACCCCACACAATCAGCGTCGGCTGCGTGATGGAACGGATGGCCGTCGTGTCGCCGTCGTAGCGCAGTTGCTTGTACCGCGCCACCAGGGCCGCGCGGTTGCCTTCGCGCCGCGTCAGGTCGAAGTAACGGTCCACCAGGACCGGCGTGACCTTGGCCGGATCGCCAAAGACATTGCGCACGCTGGCCTCGACCACCGACCGGGGGAGGATGTTGCGAATGACCCTGTTCAGCACAGGCGTGCGGGCCAGGCGAAAGCCAATGGGTTCCGACTTGGGCTTGAACGGATACCCGGCGGCATCGACGAGAATCAGCCGCTGCACCAGCGCCGGCTGGGCGAGAGCCACGCGCCACGCAATCCATCCGCCCAGCGAGTTGCCGCCGAGTACCACGCGCTTCGTGCCGAGCGTGGCGAGCACGCGCGCAACGAACGCAACGTTCGCTTCAATGGAGTAGTCGCCCGACGCCGCGGGGCCGGTGAGTCCAAAGCCCGGCAGGTCGAACCGGATGACGCGCCGCGTCAGCTTGAGCGAGTCGGCCCAGCCGTCCCACGTGTGCAGGCTCGACGATGTGCCGTGCAGCAGCACGATGGGCACCGAGTCGTCGCGCGGGCCCTCGTCGCGCAGGTGCACCGGCATGCCGTCGATGGCGAGGAACTGCGACGGCGGCGGTGCCCACGTGGGTTTCAGTGAATCGACCGACACGTCGGGCGCCCAGTTGGTGGCTGCGTATCCAGCGACCGCGAGCACGAACAACGCCGCCACGCCGGCGGCAACACGGCGTGCGGTGCCAGTGACAGTTGCCATGGTCAAAAGCTCGCGCGGTCGCGCGACTTTAGCCAATGCGCTACGCCGTGTGCATCGGCCGCACCAGGACATGCCCCGCATAGACAGTCGTCGCGCCAAGCTCACGCAGGCGCTGCCAGCTGCGCGCCACCACCTCCGCGCTTTCCTCCGTGACGAGCATCGGATGCGTCAGGTCGCCGGTGAATACCTCGCCAGTGTCGAGCAGCAGGCTCACGCTGTCATCCGAATGCCCTGGCGTGTGCACCAGCTGGCCCGCAAGGCCGAGCGTCGCCAGCAGCGCACGGCTCTCGGCGCACGAAATCACCAGGTTGCCGTCTGGAGAAATGTCCGTCAGCTGGTCCGCGTCCTTGGCGTGCTGTTTCATCAGGGGGATAGCGGCCACCTGTTCCGTGGTGACGATCAGCCGCATCCCCGCGTTCTTGAGGTCCTGCGCGGCGCCGGCGTGGTCGAGGTGATAGTGCGTCGCCACGCCGTGCGTGATTTCCTTCAGCGGAATGTCCATGCGCTCGAGATTCGCCGCGAGCGTGCCGAACATGCCGGGCCAGCCGAGGTCGATGAGCAGGCGTGAGCGCCCTGCACTCACCACCCAAAAGTTGGTGGAGCGGTAGCCGACGTTGACGATGGAGGGCGCGGGTGCCATTCGCGGAGATTAGCGCGGGTTGCCTGTGCCGTCGAGCATCGACGCGCCACGGGCTGGCACGCGCCGACGCCAGCCGCCGAAGCAGGCATGCCTTGTATGCCAGTCGTCTTCGGGCGATCCTTCGTTGATGACCGCCCCCGCGGCCCCCCCGGCCACCACCAAAGCCAAGCCCTTCGACCGTTCCATCGTCGAAGGCCCCATTCTGGGCGCGGTCTGGATGATCGCGTGGCCCACCGTCATCCAGAACATGATCGGTGGCATGCAGGGGATGGTCGATCACGCGCTGGTGGGCCACTTCGTCGGCTTCGCCGGCAACGCCGCCGTGGGCGTGGCCAACCAGATCTTCATCGTCGTCATCGTCTTCGTGATGTCCATCTACACCGGCATGGGCGTGCTCGTCGCGCGCTTTGCCGGCGCGGGCGATTCCGATGCCGTCGGACGCACCGTCTACCAGGCGTTCCTCGCCTCGGTGGCGCTCGCCGTGCTCGTGATGGCGCCCGTGGGCTGGTTTATCTCCCCGGTGCTGCTGTCACTCGTGAAGGCGTCGCCCGACGTGCAGGCACAAGCGCTGCCCTTCCTGCGCACGATGTTCGTGGGCGGCGTGGGCTTCATGATGATGTTCCTGCTCGGCGGCGCGCTGCGTGCCGCGGGCGATGCCCGCACGGGTCTCCGCCTCGGACTCGCCATGACGGTGCTCAACGTCATCCTCAACATCGTCTTCATCCGCGGGCTCGGCCCCATTCCTGCGCTCGGCGTGATGGGCGCGGCCGTCGGCACAGTGATCGCCGGGCTGATTGTGAGTGTGTACGGTTTTTCGCAGCTGCTCACCGGGCACATGGTCATCCATTGGCCGCGCCATATGAACTGGCGGTGGGACTGGACCATCATCCGGCAGCTGTTCCGCTTCGGACTGCCGGCCGGCATCCAGGGCATCGC
>CAYHCW010000253.1:0-5127 GCA_964355025.1 uncultured Gemmatimonas sp.
CTGGATTCCGTGTCAAGCACGGAATGACGGGCCATAACAGAAGACGATACCCCGCGGCTTGCCGCGGGGAGGCTTCATTCACCTCATTGGGTGGCGTACTGATGGTCCCGGGGCCGGAACAGATGGTTGACGACCGGGCTACTTGACCAGGGGAATCCCCTCCGCCAGCTCATAGCGGATAACCGCCTCGACCTTGTTCTCGATCTGGAGGTAGCGGGCGACCTTTTTTTCCGGCAACGCCTGGCGCAACTTCGGCAGGTAGGAGTGCTTGAGTGTGACCCGATCCCCCTCGATCGCCAGGTACTCACCCACGAGCTTCTTGGCTGCCTCGTCGCTCATCGTCTGGTAGTTCTTGGCGAAATCCTTGATCAGCGCGAGCATGCGCCCATTCAGCAGTCCGAGGTCCTTCTGATAACTCTCATAGACCGGCCAGAAGGTCTTGGTCTCCTTCTCGGTCAGGTCCATGTTGACCGCGACTAGCAGCTTTTTGTCGGCCTGGATCTTCTGGCGGAGGATCTGCATGGTGTCGGCCGGCTTGTCCTGCGCCAGCACCGGTAGGGCCATGGACCACAACAGCAGCGCTATAACCGTGCATCGGATACGCATCGATCTGTCTCCTTTGTAAATGGTGAATGGTGAATGGTGAACGCCACGTGATCATGGCGTCGGTCCATGGGGCTTCTACTCCGTCACCTCGGTCCACGTCGGGTCGGGGTTGTACTCCGCAATCGCGGCCGAGATGGCCGCAGTCTTCGGGCCAAGGTCCTTCTCGTAGACGTCACCGTAGTGGTTCACAATGAAGCTCTTGATCCCTGTCTTGCCGTAATCGGCGGGCCAAGCCACCATCGCAAAGCCCGCAAGCAACCGGCCATTGATGATGTAGTCGTAGCGACCGGCGGGAGCGGCGGGCCCCTGGCGCGTGAGGATCTTGAAGTGGTAGCCGTTGTATGGGTCGCCGGGCTGCCTTCCGCGTACGTCACCAATCAGTGGACCTACCGGACTCAGCTCCTCGCCCTTCGCCGAATCGGCATCCCAGTAGAGCCCATCTTGTTTGCCCGGCGCGCTGCGGATCTTCTGCGCGAACTGCCGTACTTTCGTTCCATCGCGAGGCGTTGAGGCGTACTGCCGCTGCGCCTCGACGTAGGCGCCCAACGTCTCGATGGCAGCAAGCTCGTTCGCGCCAATCCGGCGGTTGAGGAGTTCCTCCCACCCGGCATCGGTGTCAAAGCGCCAAGCCGATCCTTCCTTCACCAGCGGGATCGGGAACGGCCACGCCTGGTAACCAACCACGAGCGTCACGCGTCCGTCGTCCTCTGGCCTCAGCAATCGGTACTCATCCGCGGACTCGGCAAACCGCGTACGGTTCTCCCGATCACGGGCCTTGTCCACCGTACCGATGAGGTCGCGGTGCTTCGCGCCGAAGATCTCGATCAGCGCATGCTCATCGTTGGTTCTCACGGCCTCGATCAGCGCCTTCACCGCCGCCTCAGGCAAGTCGAAACGACGCTGCCCATCTGCCGTCTGCGCTGTGGCGGACGTCGCCGAGAACATGAACGCTGCCGCGATGAGTAGGGCCCTTGCGATCATCTGCGTAATGCGTATCATTGGCTGCCCCCTCTATCGCCGTCGTCCACCGCCGCCCCCGCCAAACCCTCCGCCGCCACCGCGTCCGCCGAACCCGCCGCCACCGCCAGACCGGCTCTCGAATCCACGCTGGCTCGCACTTGCCACATCCGCGCTTGATCCACCTCCGCCGAACGCTCCACCGCCGCTCGAGAATTGCGAGCCGCCGGGCCTTGTCCCCTGTGCGCTCGGGACTTGCCCGGCCTGCTTCTGGGGGCTCCAGGGCTGACCGCTCGGTTGGCTGGTACCGGCTCCCTGCTGGCGCTGTGCCTGCGAAGCGGTAGCCGTCTGCTGCGGCTGGGCTTGCTGCCGCTTGGTCTGGCTCGGTTGGGTCTGAGCTTTGTTCGCCGCTTCCTGCCTTTGGGTCGGGGTCTGGCCCGGCTGCTCCTGCCCCGGGGACTGCATCTCCTTTCGGTGCGCCTGCCAGTCTTCGCGAGACTCGCGGGCATACTCCATCCGTTCCTCCTGCAGCTCCTGGACGTTGTAACCGCCGTAGATCGCGTAGGAACTCCAACCGACCACGTACGCGGTCGGTGCGCCGTAGTAGTAGACCGGGTAGGGCGTAGGATAGTAGACAACCGCCGGTACGGGCTGGGCAACTACAACGACCGATGACTGGTACTGCGGTACGTAGATGACCTTGGGGTTGGCCGGCACCACCTTGATGACTTCCTTCTCAACCACGATGATCTGCTTGTCGTCGGTCTTGAGGTTGCCTGCCGAGTACACCTTCCGCCGGAAGGCCTGGATCGCGTCCATCACGTCCTTTTGCCGGCCCACGACGGCCTGGCCGAGCCGCTCCGTCCAGTCGAGATCATCGCTCATCTTCTTGACGACCTCAGGGTAGTTCAGAAGGTTACGCACCGGCTCCGTCAGGCTTAGGTCGGGTTGCAGCTTCGGGTTGCTCTTGCGCTTCTCGATGTAGCGCTGTGCCTTCACGATGTCCAGCGGCGTCGTGGATGCCGGCAGCAGGATCGCGAGCAGATCGTCGGGGTAGAGCGCGATCGGTCCGACCAGCTTCTCCAACTCAGCCGCAGACAGCCGCGGCGCCGAGGTCGGCGTACTCGTAGAGGCTCCCGGCGTGACTTGGGCGAGGGCGCTCACCGGCATAAGATAGGCTGCCGCGAGCGACAAGGCCGCCCACGGAAACGCTCGACGCTTGAATTGCCACATGTTCGTCACCCTCCTTTGTTGGGTGTACACCGCGGGACTCGAAAACCGACTCGGCGTGATACCGGACGATCCGTGGCTGGCCCGTACTCAACATGGCCGAATGGTGCTCCACCAGGCGAGCATCTATAGAAACGCCACCGTAAACACCCAGCCGCCCTCCAGCGCCGCCGCGAGAACAGCACGATGGCTGCCGCTCCGATCCCGGCGAGGCCGAACAGCCCCGCCAACAACGAGCGCAACGCTTCGGTCGGCGCTCCGGCGTTGCCATAGAGCAGTGCAAGCGCACCCCACGCCGAGGCTGCCAGAATGACAAGCGCACCAGCCAAGCGCCCACACAGCTTTGCAGGCATTCTCACCGTGCTTCCCTTCAGGCGTTCCCAGCATAGAGCGAGCCGAGCCTCTTGAGCCAGTCTTCAATGTTCATTGTTCACCGCTCGTGGGCGGATAGCCTGCTGCCGGTGCTGCGAACCACCGATCCCGTGGCACTACCTTGGGCGCGTCCGGGTCACCCTCGTAGGCCGGCGTCATGATCTGCACACCGTGCTCGTTGAACACGTCGAGGATGTTCTGGTGCAGCGCCGTGTAGAACCGCGCCATGCCTTGCGGGTTGTCGCAGTAGACGTTGATCTCGTAGGTCACAGCGAAGTCGCCCAGGGACTTCTGCAGCACGAAGGGCGGTGGTTCCTTGAGCAGTCCGGGCGTCCGCTCGGCGGCAAGCCGCAGCATCGCTTCAACCTGCCGCCAGGATGTCTCGTAGCCAATGCCAACGGTGGTATGGAGAATCAGCCCGCGGGACTGGGCGAGCGTACTGTAGTTAATGATATGGCTGTTCAGGATCAGCGAATTCGGCACGACGATCTCCTCGTTCTTAATGGTGCGTAGGTGCGTCACCTGCAGTCGCATATCGACCACATCTCCGGAGATGTCGTTGACCTGGATGCGGTCCCCGACCTTGTACGCGCGCCGGTAGATCATGGTATAGCCGGCGATCATGTTGGCGATGAACGACGACGAGCCAAGCGAAAAGATCACGCCGAGGAAGATCGATACTCCCTTGAACGCCTCAGACTCAGAACCCGGAATGTACGGATAGGCCACCACGAGCGCAAAGACGATAACGAGCAAGCGGACGATTTTATACGTCGGCCAGGCCCACTCGCGGTCAAAACCGGAAACCGTGATCGTGGCCTGATCAATGCCCGCAAAGAACAGGCGAATGAATTTCAGGACATAGCGGATTACGATAATCAGGAGTCCGATGAATACTAGGTTCGGCAGAGCATCGAGGAACGCCGCCCCCATCGTACGCAAGGGATTCAGAACGATCAAGAACAGCCGCTGCGCCAGCGGCCGGGTCCAGGGGTAGAGGCTAAGCACTACATTCAGATACACATAGACGATCACCAGCACCGACAAGACGCGCAGCATCTTGACGAGGCCGTGCAGTATAACCTGCAGTTGCTGTGCCTGAATCAACTGGCGGGATCGGAGTTCTAATGCGTCGATCCGGGACTTGAAGCGCCGCTCGGCGACCGAATCCAGCCGCCGGAATGCGCGTCGAAACCCGAACAGTAATAGAACAGCAGCCAGCGTTGCGCCGAGTGCGTATATGGTGTTGACCAGCAGGACGCGCGCGCTGCGGTCTTCACGATACGAGGCGATGGCCTCCGCGACCTTCCGTCGGATCAGCTCCGCCAGTTGCTGTCGGGAGACGCCTTCGATCTTGGCGTCGGCATCACCCACACTCATCACGAGGCGATCCCCGGCGAGGAGATTGGATCGATCCGTCGCCTCGACCACGCGCAAGGTATAGGGAGACACGGACCGATCGGCGGCAATGGCCTCGATGCGTCCGCTGATGGTCAGTGCGCGCCGCTCAGCCGGGTACGCCGTCACCCCGCGCACGCGAAAGAGCACCTCACCGTCCAGGGTCACCGCCGCTCGCGCAACATCCGTCGTCGCATCGATGTCGGACGTTCTAGGCGATGTGCTCCCACCCGGACCAGCCACTTTATCCTGTGCCCACGCGCCCGGCACGAGGAGCGTCAGCATCGCGATGCAGGCCACAAGGGCAGTCATCGGTCGGTTCATGGTTCTTGATCCTTCTTCATGTTCGGATTCCCTCACTGCGCCGGAGAGCCTTTGAGAAAAGCCGCGCTTTTGCCGGCTTCGAGGAACTTGGAACGCGAGCGGATGCCGTAGGGGCTGAGGAACTCGTTCTCGTCCAGCATCCTCGAAAGAATCCGGCGGAGCCGCTCCGGGTTGACCAGAGTGATAATTGCGCATTCCGATGAAAGTGATCATCGAATCCGGCCATGGTGATCATGGTGC
>CAYHCW010000254.1:0-5083 GCA_964355025.1 uncultured Gemmatimonas sp.
CGTACACGTGGCCTTCGCTGTCCACCGCCAGTCCCTTGGGACGCGCAAACGACCCAGGGCCATCCCCGGCCTTTCCAACCTGCCGAGCAAAACGCCCATCGCGTCCGAATGCCTGCACGCGGGAGTTCAGTCCGTCCGACACGTAGAGTTCGCCAGCGGCACTCACGGCAATGAACGACGGATAGCGGAACTCCCCGTCGGCGGTACCCCGATTCGCCACCACGTCGCGCGGTTCGGCCGGGCCCTTGGCGCCATGGCCAGGCGCCGCCGCAGCGGGAGTCCCGGCGGCGTCACTCATCCCCGCCTTGCCATGCGTCGACGGGGCCGCCGCCGCCGCCCGCTTTGACGCCGACACCTCGCCCGCGGCGCGCCCAATCCGCCGCAGGAGCGTACCGTCAGACTGCTTGAACACGAGCACCTGATGCAGGTGACTGTCGGACACGTAGACGAGCCCGGCCTTGCTGTCCACCGCCACGTCCACGGGGTTCAAAAACAGCTCGGCGCTGCCGTAGGAGCGAAGGAAAGCGCCGGCGGGCGTGAAAGCCACCGCACGCTTGCCGCCGCGGTCCGCTACGTACACGTTGCCCGCCTGGTCAATGCCAAGTCCCGCCGGCGACGCGATCCGCTGCTGTCCCAATTCGCCAAGCGGATGCGCCTCGTGCGTCGATGCGTCGAACACCATCACCTGATTGCGCCCGCCATCGGAGATGAACACGCGCTGCGCGGCATCCACCACGACGTCGAACGGGCGTTGCACCCCAAGCACGACTTCCTTGGACCCCTCCACCTTTGACCTGAAGGCCGCCAAGCCGGTGAGCCGCTTGCCGATGTCGCGCTCGGATGCCAGCGTGCCGCTCAGGGCGATACGTGGTACATCGGGCGCCTCGGGCCAGACACGCGGCTTGCTCGGGGCACGTCCCACAACCAGGGCCCGGTCGACGCGCGGCGCCTGAAGGCCAAGCGCGGCGCCGAGCGGCGCCAGGCAAAGCACCGCGCCGCGCACGATCGCGCGCTGGATCTTGGTCATATGGTCACTTGGTGTGGCACTGAAGGCAGAGCGAACTGCCTGTCAGGCTTACCTTGAGGAGGTAGCGGCTGCTGCTGCCCACCGTGTACCTGTTGTGGACGTCGTGGCAGGAGGCGCACTCGACCTTCCCCGACACCAGCATCGTCGATGCCAAAGTGCCGGTCCGGCTCATCGAGGAGCCGATGGTCACAGACTTCGTGTCTGGGTTGGCCAGTTCGCCATCGGCCGCTGCCAGCGCCGCGTCGTAGGAGATGCCCACCGGATGGTCGTTGGCCAGATTGGTGCCGAGGACCGAGGAGCAGTCCACGCACCCGTAGGCGTCGCCCAGCGACATGCCGCCGGTGTTGGCCGCGTAGTCGAGGATCCCGACCGTCCCGTCATGGCACGACAGGCAGAGCTTGGACGAGGAGCCGGGCTGCCCGGCGGCCGCTTGCATGGTGCTCGACCCGTAGAGCGTGTAGGTGGCGACCGACGGCGCGTGGTTCCACAGCGGGCCCGTCGGCTTGGCGTTGTGCGGCGCGTGGCACATGATGCACACCTCGCCGGAGAACCCGAAGTCCCATGCGCGCGTGTCGTGCGCCGTTCCAGAAATCCCCGAGCCCGCCGCCTGACCGCTGGCGGATTGAACGCACACCACAAACAGAACGCTGAACGTCGCTGCTATTCGCTTCATCGCGTTGGCCGTGCCGCCAGCGTGAGAATTCATCGTCTCGTCAGGAAAGGACTATCTGTCAGCCTAGAGGCCATGACGCTCTTCATCGTCTCGTAGGAAAGGACCAATTGTCAGCCTACTAAAGGCCATGACGCTCTAACAAACTCAGGTACCCACGTGTATTGTTACTAATGAAGGCCTTGGGTCGGGCATCGCCCAGTCGGGCAACCGATGAATTTGTGCGAGGCGACGCCCGACATCGGTGTAAGATTCCGTCCGTGGCGGAAGCACCGAAGAAGCTGGCGCAGGCAGCCGATACTCTCGTTCAGGTATGACACCGGGAGAGCTTATGGCGCACGATGCGCGTTGGCCGTGGTTGGGCTGTAGTCGGGGAGTTGGCAGGGCGGTTACGACGCTCGGCGCCGTGCTCGCTTTCATGGGCGACGCGCAGGCAGGATTCGCGGACGCCACCGACACCGTCCGGGTGACGGAAAGCCCCGCCGCCAACGCGCCGAGCGCCCGGTCGGTGCACGGCGCCTGCCTCGACTGTCATAACAGCACCCAGCCGCGAGCACCGACCTGCCCCCCGTGGTGGACGGCGACCAGCGCGGTCTGCATCCGTTGCCACGTGGACGCCGTTGGACCCGGCCACGCATTCGTGAAGGGACATCCTGTCTCCATCGCGTATCCGCTGGCCGACGCCGGCTTCGCGCCCGACGCGCTCGTCAAGAACGCCGGCCTGCGGCTGCCCGACGGCAAGGTCGAATGCGTCACCTGCCACGACGTCCACGACGCCGCGGCACCGGGGCGATTGCGCGTGGAGCTGACCGGCAGCAAGCTCTGCCTGACCTGCCACCGCAAGTAGCGGCGCCGCGCCCTACAGCAGCGCCACCGGATCCCGGTCGCACATCACCCGCATCTCGTGCACGGCCGGCAGCTCGAACTTCGTCAGGAACGACCGCATCAGCCGGGTCAGTGACCCGGCCTTCGCCGTCTTGAGCACCAGGTGCCAGCGCCACCGGCTCTGGATGCGCTCAATGGGGCACGGCGCGGGCCCCACCAGCGTCACTTCCAAGGCTCCCGCCTCGATGCGGCCGGCCATCCAGTCGGCCACCTGCTGGGCACACGCGGCCACCGCCAGCTCGTCCAGCCCGCTGATCACGACGTTCGCCAGCCGCAGGGTCGGCGGATACGGCGGGCTCTCGCGACCGGGCAGCTCCTCGGTGACGAAGCGCAGGTAATCGTGCTCCACCGCGCACTGCACGGCGTGATGCTGCGGCGTGCGCGTCTGAATGAACACCTCGCCACCCTTTGGTCCCCTTCCCGCGCGCCCGGCTACCTGGCTGAGCAACTGGAACGTCCGTTCGCTCGAACGAAAATCGGGGAGATTGATGCCGATGTCCGCATCGATCACCCCCACCAGCGTCACGTTGGGAAAGTCGAGCCCCTTGGCGATCATCTGCGTGCCCAGCAGGATGTCCACCTCGCCGCGTCCCACGCGGTCGAGGATCTCGGTGTGCGCCCATTTGCCCGTGGTGGTGTCCACGTCCATGCGCGACACGCGCGCCGACGGAAAACGTTCGTTGAGAAGCCGCTCCACCTGCTGCGTGCCCACGCCACGCTGCTTCATGTTCTCCGCCCCGCACACGCCGCAGGTCACCTGCAGCGCCTCGGTGTGCTGGCAGTAATGACAGATCATCCGCTCGGGGGCGCGATGATACGTCAGCGAGATGGCACAGTTGGGGCAGGCCACCACGTGGCCGTCGGGACACGTCACGAAGTTGGCGAAGCCGCGGCGGTTGAGCAGCAGCAGGCTCTGCTCGTTGCGCGCCAACCGCTCGTGCAACGCGGCTTCGAGCGACGCACTGAGGATGCTGCGCAGCGCACGCACCTGCGGCGGCGCCCCTGCCCCCACCTCGGTGCGCAGGTCGACGATGTTCACCTTGGGAAGCGCACCGCCTCCCACGCGATCAGGCAGCGAGAGCAGGTGGTACTTCCCCCCCTGTGCGTTGACCCAGCTTTCCAGGCTGGGGGTCGCACTGCCGAGCACCACCACCGCGCCGGCCTCGCGCGCGCGCACGATGGCCACTTCGCGCGCGTGGTACCGCGGCGCCTCGCCCTGCTTGTACGTCGATTCGTGCTCCTCATCCACGATGATCGCGCCGAGCCTGTCGAGCGGGGCAAAGACGGCCGACCGCGCGCCGATGGCAATGCGCTTGTCGCCGCGCTGCAGCGCGCGCCAGGCATCGTAGCGTTCGCCGTCGCCGAGCCCGGAGTGGAGCACGGCCACCTGGTCGCCGAACACGGCACGAAAGCGGTCGACGGTCTGTGGGGTGAGCGCGATCTCCGGCACCAGCACGATGGCGCCCTGTCCGCGCTCCTGCAGCACATGCCGCAGAAACTCGATGTAGACGAGCGTCTTGCCGCTCCCGGTGATGCCGTGCAGCAGGAACGTGTCGCCGGGCGACGCGGCCTTGAGTGCGGCAATGGCGTCGCGTTGCGCGTCGCTGGGAGTCACCACCTTGGGCGCGGGCGCTGCGCGCGAAAGGAACGGATCGCGGTCCACCGGCTCGTTGGCCACCACGGCGACGCCGCGCTTCACGAGCGCCTTCACCACGCTGTCGGTGCAGCCGAGCCGCTCGACCAGGTGCTGCACCGGCGACTGTCCGCCGAGTGACTCGAGCAGCTCGAACAGCGCGCGCTGCTGCGGCGCGCGCTTGAACAGCGCGTCGCGCTGCAGGAGGGTGTCGAGATCCTGCGTGAGGCGCAGCACCCGCTGCGTCTTGATGCCGGGCTCCGCGCGCTTCGCATGCCCCATGGCCGCGGGCAGCGCGGCGCGCAGCAGCAGCCCCACAGGCGACACGTAGTAGTCGGCCATCCAGCGGCAGACGGCGAGCAGGTCTGCCTTCAGCGCGGGCACCGCGTCGGGCACATCGAGGATGTCCTTTGGCACTACACCGTCCGCGAGCACCCCCGAACTCGCCCCCAGCACAATGCCGATGGCCGTGCGGTTGCGGAACGGCACGACCACGCGCGCGCCCGGCTCCACCGCGTGCCGCAGACCATCGGGCACGGCGTAGGTGAAGGCGCGGAACAGCGGCAGCGGCAGCGCGACATCCACCAGCCGCGCGGTCATGACCCGGCCGGTACCACCGGCGCGCCCGCAGGCGGCGTGATCGTCTGGCCCGTGGTGGTGTCGAGCGCGACGAACGGGAACACGACCGGCAGCGTGCCCTGCACCGGGAGCCGCGCGGCGAGGTTGGTGGGATCGTCGCCGGGGAAGCCGAGCGGCACCGTCGCGGGCGGCGGCACCAGGCCGGGGATCACCACGCGCGGCGCCGCGAGGCGCGTGGGATCCGCGGGGTCGAGCCGCTCCGCGATCACGCGCGGCAGCAGCGCGGGCT
>CAYHCW010000255.1:0-5083 GCA_964355025.1 uncultured Gemmatimonas sp.
GCCACCCTGCTCGACTACACGTACCGCGACTCGTGGACCGCCGACAGCGGCGAACACGGCATGGGCTGCAACAAGTCGGGCCGCTCGGGCGGCGACATCGTGCTGCCGGTGCCCGCCGGCACGATCATCAAGGACGCCGACACGGGCGAGGTGCTGGGCGAGATTCTCGCGCTGGGCGACGAGATCATCGTGGCCAAGGGCGGACGCGGCGGCAAGGGGAACGCGCACTTCCAGACGGCCACGCACCAGTCGCCGCGCGAATGGCAGCCGGGCGAGGAAGGCGAAGCGCGCCGGCTGGAGCTGGAGCTCAAGCTGATTGCCGACGTGGGACTGGTGGGCCAGCCGAACGCGGGGAAGTCCACGCTGCTCTCGGTGGTGTCGGCCGCGCGACCGAAGATTGCCGACTACCCGTTCACGACCCTGCAGCCCAACCTGGGCGTCGTGCAGATGAGCGATCACCGCACGTTCGTGGTGGCCGACATTCCGGGCATCATCGAAGGCGCCCACCAGGGCAAGGGCCTGGGCCTGCAGTTCCTGCGCCACATCGAGCGCACGCGCATCCTGGCGTTCCTGCTGCCCATCGACGCGATGGAGTGGCAGGAGGAGTACGACAAGCTCCGCGCCGAAATCGCGGCCTACTCGCCGGAACTGGCCACCAAGCCGCATTGCGTGGTGTTCTCGAAGCTCGACCTGTGGGGCGAGCAGATGACCCCCGAACTGCACGCCCCGGACGCCTTTGGCATCTATTCGATTTCGGCGGCGGGAAGGCTGGGGCTCGATGCGCTGAAGGACGCGTGGTGGCGGAAAATCCTGGCGATCAAGAAGGGGGAGGGTGCTAGGGGCTAGGTGCTAGGTGCTAGGTGCTAGGGGCTAGGTGGCGGACGGCGTAGAGCGTACAGCTTAGAGCTTACAGCTTCTTTTCAATATCCCATCCAGAAGGGGAGCCGTGCCGCCCTCCATCCGCACCATCCGCCCTGCTGACCCCGCCTGGCCCCGGTCGCTCAACGACCTCGGGACCACGCCGAAACGGTTGTATACGCTGGGGAACCTGGACCTTCTGGCGGCCTCGGCGGGGCTGGTGGCCATCGTCGGTACGCGCCGAGCCACAGCCTACGGCGAGCGGGTGGCCGACCGGCTGGGCGAGGCGTTCGCGGCGGCCGGCGTGCCGGTGGTGAGCGGCCTGGCCCGGGGCATCGATGCGGCCGCGCACCGCGGCGCCCTGCGGGCCGGGGGACTCACGATTGCCGTGCTGGGCACCGGTGTGGACGTCCCGTACCCGGTTGGCCACCGCGACCTCCACGAGGCCATTGCTGTCAAAGGCCTGGTCATCGCCGAGCAGGAGCCGGGGTCACCGCCGCACCCGGGGAGCTTCCCGCAGAGGAACCGGATCATTGCCGCGCTGGCCCGACTGGTGATCGTCGTGGAGGCCCCGCACAAGTCGGGGGCGATGAACACCGTGTCGCACGCGCAGGAACTCGGTCGAACGGTCGCGGCCGTCCCGGGCCCCATCGACAGCCCCCAGAGCGCCGGGACCAACTGGCTGCTCGGGGCCGGCGGGCAGGTGATTGCCACGGTGGACGACGCGCTCTCCCTGATGGGCGTGCACGCGTCGGCCCTGCCGCCGACCGAGGATCTGGAGCCAATCGAAGCCGATGTGCTGGCAGCCGTGCCGTCGAGCGGGGCGTATCTGGACGAAGTCGCCGGATCAAGCCAACTGCCAATTAGGCAAGCTGGAATCGTGCTGACGTCCCTGGAACTAAAGGGCAGGGTGTGGCTGGGGTCGGACGGGCGGGTGAGTCGGCGGCTGTGATTGGCCTGATCCGGCCTTCGGGTGCTGGGTGCCGGGGGCGGGGCTTCAACTGCTTTGCCACAGATGAACACAGAAGAACACCAAAATTGGATGACGGGTCGCGCAACTGTCGCTGTTTTGAACGGGTAACTTGTTCCGGTCTTCTGCGGTGGAACGCTGCTGAGCTCTCCACTTCGATAGTGAAGTAATTTCTAGGTGAATGTTGTAACATATTGTATAACATAGTTTTGAGAATCCACTTTAAGTGATTCTCAATCTGTTGATCAGCTGGTTGTCTGGCTTTCCTGGCGCCGGCTCAGTGAGCCTCGCGCCTGACGGGCGTCGCCCTGCCCCATCGTCCCTTACCCAAGCGAGCCTCACCTGCACCCGCCACCCCGAACCCATCCCCCGATACCTGAGCACGTCTACCTCCACGTGCCCTTCTGTGCTCGGCGCTGCTCCTACTGCGACTTCGCCATCGCCGTTCGACGGGAGGTTCCGGTTGCTCAGTTCATAGACGCCATTAAGGCAGAACTGGTAACACGCCAGATCGGACCGGCGCCTGGTGCCGTTCGCTCGCTCTACTTCGGCGGGGGCACGCCGTCCAAGCTTGGCGTCGGAATCGGTGAGATCACAAAACTGATTTCCACAGTCTCGGAGGTGCCAGTCGCCGAGTTCGGCGAGGTGACCGTCGAGGCCAACCCCGAAGACATCAGCGCTGCTACCGTCCGCGCCTGGCGTGAAGCCGGAGTGAACCGCGTCTCCCTGGGCGTGCAGTCGTTTGATGATGCCGTTTTGCAGTGGATGCATCGGACCCATTCCGCTGCCCAGGTAGTATCCGCTGTCGATATTCTGGTCGGTGAAGGGATCGCCAACTTCTCGGTGGACCTCATCTTTTCGGTGCCTGAGGTACTGAATCGCGACTGGACGCGCGATGTGGAGTTGGCGATGGCGCTCCAGCCGGGGCACCTCTCTGTTTACGGTTTGACCATCGAACCGCACACTCCGCTGGGGCGTTGGACGGCGCGCGGGCAGGCGACGGAGTCACCGGAGGAGCGGTACGAAGCCGAGTTTTTGGAGGCCGACCGGGCCCTGACGGGGGCTGGGTACCTTCATTATGAGGTGTCCAACTACGCGCGGCCGGGGTGCGAGGCGGAGCACAATTCGGCGTACTGGCGGGGGGTGCCGTACCTGGGGTTGGGGCCGTCGGCGCACGGGTTCGACGGTTTGCGGCGTCGCTGGAACGCGCGGGAGTACGCCCGTTGGGCCGAGCTGGTGGCGGCCGGGACCGACCCTCTGGAGGGGGATGAGTTGATTGGGCCGACGGAACGCTCGGCGGAACGGGTGTATCTGGGGCTGCGCACGACTGCCGGGTTGGAGTGCACAGCGGAGGAGTTCCACCGGGCGGCGCGCTGGATCAGTGCGGGGTGGGCGGAGCGGGTGGCGGCTCCCATCGGGGGGCCATCTGGGGACCGTCTGGTACTCACGCCCACGGGGTGGCTGCGTCTCGATGCACTGGCGGTCGCATTGACGGCTCGCTGAAGTCATTAGTATTATTGAACTTATGTCGCTTTCGGAACTTTCCGAGCGAGAACGTCGGGTTCTCGAAGCGGTGATTCGGTCGTATGTCGAGACCGCCGAGCCGGCGGGGTCGCGTTCGCTGACTCGCCGATTTGGGCTGGGTGTGTCGCCTGCGACCATTCGCAACACGATGGCGGATCTCGAGGAGAAGGGATTCCTGTCGCATCCCCACACATCGGCTGGGCGCGTGCCTACCGACAAGGCGTACCGCACGTACGTCGATTCGCTCATTCACGTGCCCGAACTCGCCTTTGCCGATCGCGAGTTGTTGGTGGGGGGCATCGTGCCGGGCGGGTCGGCCATCGAGGCCATCTTGCGCCGCACGGCGCAGTCGCTGGGCGTGCTGACGCAGGAGCTGGGCATCGCGCTCGGTCCCCGCCTTGACGCCATCGTGCTGAAGCGGCTGGAGCTGGTGCGGATGTCGGGGGAGAAGCTGCTGCTGGTGCTCACGCTGCAGGGCGGCACCGTGCGCACCGTCTTCATAGAAGTGCGCGGCGAGATTGCCGACAACGTGCTCGCCGAGGTGCAGGTGGTGCTGAACGAGCGCCTGGCGGGGATGAGCTTGTCGGACATTCGACTCTCGCTGGGCATGCGGCTGCGTGACGCGCAGACGTCGGCCGAGGGTGGCGACCTGCTGAACATCTTCGTGCAGGAGGGGAACACGCTGTTCGACTTGCCGTCGGCGGGCGAGGAGAGCGTGGTGCTGGGGCAGGCATCGGTATTGGCCGACAAGCCCGAGTTCGCGACGGGCGAGGCGATGCGCAAGCTCATCGAGCTCACCGACCACGGGACGCAGCTGGCGACGCTTCTGCGCGCGCGGTCGTCGGTGGGCGGGATGTCGATCACCATTGGCGCGGAGCACGACAACCTGCTGCTGGGCGGGCTGACCGTGGTGACCTGCGAGTATCGCGTGGGGGCATTGAACGGCGTCATCGGCGTGATTGGCCCAACACGCATGCCGTACGAGAAGGTGATTGCGGTGGTGCGGCACGCGTCGCAGCTGGTGGCGGATGTACTTGCATGACACTGCCTGGTGAGGGGTGCGGGGTGCGGGGTGCGGGGGTGCTAGCGTTGCGGGCGCCGGTTGTGCTCTTTGCATTCAACCGGCCGGAGACGACGGCGCGGGTGTTTGCGGCCGTTCGCGCGGCGCGTCCGTCGCGGCTCTTTTTGGTGTGCGATGGACCGCGCGCCGACCGCGCGGCTGAAGCGGAGCGGTGCGCCGAGGTGCGGCGCATCGTGGGCGCGGTGGACTGGCCCTGCGAGGTGGAGCGCAACTTCAGCGACGTCAACCTGGGGTGCCGCGTGCGCATCTCGAGCGGCATCGACTGGGTGTTTGCGCGCACGGACGAAGCGATATTTCTCGAGGACGACACGCTGCCCGACGCGACGTTTTTTCGCTACTGCGACGAGTTGCTGGCGCGGTACCGTGACGATGACCGGGTGTTGATGATCAGCGGCTACAATCTGCTGGCCGCGGGTGAAGCGTCGGTCGAGGCGCCTGGCGCGAGCTACTGGTTTTCGGCGCACCCCCGCATCTGGGGGTGGGCGGCGTGGCGTCGCTCATGGCAGGGTTACGACGTGTCGATGGGCGAGTGGCCGGCGTTCAAGGAGACCGCTGGCTGGACTTCTCGCTCGGGTGCGGAGAAGGCGGCGTGGGGTGGGTTCTTCCAGGATGTGAAGGACGGGCGAGTGGATACGTGGGACGCGCAGGCG
>CAYHCW010000256.1:0-1570 GCA_964355025.1 uncultured Gemmatimonas sp.
GATGCGCGTGGTGGCTTCGTCGGTGCCCATGCCGGTGTTCTTGCGGCTGTGCGTCTCCGACGCGGAGACGCCGAGGCAGAACATCTCAACGCCGCAGGCGAGCCCGCGTTCCAGTCCCTTCTCGTTGAGCACGAGGCCCGAGAGGGTGGCCCGCGTGCCCCGCGGTTCGGCCGTGAGCCGGCGAAACAGCTCATCGGTGTCGGCCATCTGCGGCACCTTCTCGGGGTGCACGAACGATCCTACCTGCACGATGTCGACCCCGCTGCGAATCAGCCGTTCGAGCCAGGCCAGCTTGATCTCGGTCGGGACAACCTGCGTCTCGACCTGCAACCCGTCGCGGGGACCGACTTCATGAATGAGGAGGGGCGCCATTGCCGGAATCCGCTCGAGATCCAGATCAGAGCTTTCCGGCGATGGCTTCCGCCATCTCCAGCGTCTTCGCACTCCCGCCCATGTCGTACGTCAGCACCTTGCCCTCACGAATGACGGCGGCGGTGGCCGCCTCGAGCTTCGCGGCCTTTTCCGTTTCGCCCAGCCACGCGAGCATCATCTTGGCCGAGAGAATGGTCGCAATGGGGTTCACCTTGTACTGGCCCGCATACTTGGGAGCGCTGCCGTGGCTCGGCTCGAAGACGCCCAGCTTGGCGCCGATGTTCGCCGAGCAGGCGAAGCCCAGGCCGCCGACCATCTGGGCGGCCAGGTCGCTGATGATGTCACCGAACAGGTTGGTCGCGACCAGTACGCTGTAGGACTTCGGGTTCTTGAGCAGCCACATCGTGATGGCGTCCACGTTGGCGTCGTCCATCACGATATCGGGGAAGTCCTTCGCCACGCGCTTGCCGATCTCGAGGAACATCCCCTCGGTGGCGCGCACGACGTTGGCCTTGTGGATGACCGTGACCTTCGGGTAGCCGTGGGTGCGCGCGTATTCGAAGGCGGCGCGAATGATGCGCTCGCAGCCCTTGCGCGTGTTGATCTTGCACGTGATGGCAAACTCGTCGCCCGGCGTGTCGGCGAAGTGCGCAAAGGGCTTGCTGAACTTGCCGAGCGTCGCCTTCAGCTCGTCGGGCACGGGGCTGAACTCGACGCCCGCGTAGAGCCCTTCGGTATTCTCGCGGAAGATCACCAGGTCGATGTCGTCCTTGTAGTTCAGCGGGTTGCCCGCATATGCCTTGCATGGCCGCAGGCAGGTGAAGAGGTCGAACATCTGCCGCATGCGGACGATGGGGCTGCGGTAGGTCAGCCCCGTGCCCTGCAACCCGGGCACCAGCTCCGCCTCGGCGTCCTTGGCGGGCTTGGAGGTGATCGCGCCGAACATCGCGGCGTCGCTCGCCTTCAGCAGGTCGATGGTGCGCTGGGGAAATGATTCTCCCTCGGTGCGCCAGAACTCCCAGCCGATGTCGCCGTGCGTGTACTGCGCGTCGAACTTCAGGGCATCGAGACAGAGGCGCGTGGCCTCCATCACTTCGACACCGACACCATCTCCCGGCAACCACGCAATGCGATACTGGCTCACGACGATTCTCCTGCGCCCGGCGGCGCGCTCAACGGCGGGGGGCCGGAAGCCGGC
>CAYHCW010000256.1:1670-5042 GCA_964355025.1 uncultured Gemmatimonas sp.
CCTCGACGCTGCTCGCCGACTACCGGTGGCGCAGCATCGGTCCGGGTTCGCCTGGCGGACGCTTCACCGATGTCGAGGCGCTCGACACCGACTTCCGGTTTGTGCTCGCCGCGGCTGCATCGGGTGGCGTCTGGAAGAGCACGAACGCCGGCACCACCTGGACGCCGATCTTCGATCGCTACGGGTCGTCCTCGATCGGCGACCTCAAGATCTATCAAGCCGATCCCCGCATCCTGTGGGTCGGTACGGGCGAGGCGAACAACCGAAACAACGTCGCCTGGGGCGACGGCGTCTACAAGTCCACTGACGGCGGGCAGTCGCTTGAGAACATGGGGCTGCGGAACACGCACCAGATTGCGCGCATCGTCACGCACCCCACGAACCCGGATGTCGTGTACGTCGCGGCCATCGGCAACCTGTGGGGTTCCACCGGCGACCGTGGCGTCTTCAAGACCACCGACGGGGGCAAGCGCTGGGTCAAGCTGACGGGCGGTCTCCCGAACGACCCGACGTCTGGTGCCACCGAACTCGTGATGGATCCGTCCAACCCGAACGTGATGTACACGGCCTTCTACCAGCGCCTGCGGCTGCCGTGGCGCTTCAACAGCGGCGGCCCGAACGGCGGGATCTTCAAGACCACCGACGGCGGCACGAGTTGGAAGAAGCTGACGGCCGGGCTGCCTGCGGGGTCGACGGGGCGCATCGGTCTGGACGTCTATCGCAAGAACCCGCAGATCGTCCTCGCCATCGTCGAGGCCGAGCCGGGGTCGGAGGACCTGTCGAGGCCCGGCGGCGGCATTTACCGGTCCGAGGATGGCGGCATGACGTGGAAGTACCTCAACCGCTACAACAACCGGCCGTTCTACTACAGCCAGATTCGCGTCAACCCGTCGGACGACCAGCGCGTCTACGTCCTGGCGACCGCCATGCAGCTCTCGACGGACGGCGGCAAGACGGTGACGCCGGCGCGCCCGCCCTACGGCGGGAACTACGACCACCACGCCATCTGGTTCGATCCGGCGAACAAGGACCGCTTCTACCTGGGCAAGGACAAGGGCCTGACGCTCACCCACGATCACGGCGCCACCTTCATCTACCACGATAACCTGCCGGTCATGCAGGCGTACAAGGTCGCCGCCGACATGCGCGAGCCGTACGCGATCTACGCCGGACTTCAGGACAACGGCTCCTTCGGCACGATGAGCTTCACGCGTGACGGCCTTGGCATCCGCAACGACGTCGCGTGGAAGCTCCACTGGGACGATGGGCAGTACATCGCCATCGACCCCACCGACTGGCGGACGGTGTATTCCCAGGGGACCAACGGGTCATTCCGCGTGGTTGATCCGCTCACCCACACCGACACGCCGCGCGGCGTGTCGCCGGCAACGATCATCAACTTCAAGGATGTCGCGCCGGCCGACAGCACGGCGGGCGCGTTGCCCCGGTTCCGCGTCAACTGGTCGACGCCGTTCATCATCTCACCGCATGACCCGGCTGTCGTCTACTACGGGTCCAACTATCTGCTCAAGTCCACCGACAAGGGCGTCTCGTGGACGGCCATCAGCAAGGACCTGTCGAAAGCCGATCCCACACGGAACATGTTCGGCACCGGCGGCCTCACGCCCGACGCCAGCGGAGCCGAGGGGTTTGCGACGATCTTCTCCGTCTCGGAGTCGCCGGTGGCGAAGGGGACCATCTGGGCGGGGACGGATGACGGCAACGTCTGGCTGACGCGTGACGCCGGTGCGATGTGGAGCCAGGTGGACGCGAACATCCCCGACGTGCCCAAGGGCACATGGGTCAGCCGTGTAGTGGCGTCGGCGCTCGACGCCAACACGGCGTACGTGTCGTTCGACGGCCACCGCAGCGATGACCGCAGGGCGTGGTTGTTCCGTACGACGGACGGCGGCCGGACCTGGACGAACCTCTCGGCCCGGCTCGCGCCGAACTCACCCGTGTATGTCGTCGAGGAAAGCGCGAAGAATCCCGACCTGCTGTTCGTGGGGACGGAGCATGGCGTGCAGGTGTCGATCGACCGGGGCGGCACGTTCCGGCCGATGATGAATGGGCTGCCGACGGTGGCGGTGTACGACATCGTGATCCATCCGCGCGACCGCGATGTCATACTCGGGACGCACGGTCGCGGCGTCTACGTGCTCGACGACATCTCGGCACTTGAGCAGTGGACACCGTCGGTCGCGGCGGCGCCGGCGCACCTGTTCACGCAGCGGCCAGCGACGCTGTGGGTGGACCAGAGCCGGGGTGGTCAGCTTGGCGAGCAGGTGTACTTCGGCGAGAACCCGCCCTACGTGCAGCCGGCGGCGCAAAGCCGTGACCGCGCACGCGTCGTGAACACGCCGCTCATCACGTTTTCGCTCGGCGCCGGTGCAACGGGAACGGCAACGCTCGAGATCACGTCGCCCGCGGGGTCCGCGCGTGCGTACTCGATTCCCGCCAAGCCCGGCGTCACCCGCTTCGTCTGGGACATGCGGCCGCAGGCTGCGGACGCCGAGGCGGCAGGCGGTGCGCGTGGGCGGCCGGGCGCGGGCGGGAGACGCGCCGTGGGTGCGCGCGCCGCTGAACCGGGCACGTATCAGGTGAAGCTCACGCACGGCGCCGCCACTGCGACCGGCACGCTTGTGGTGCGGTCCGATCCGATTCTGAAGTAGCCGGTGCGCCGCCGGCCGCCGCGATGCGCTTTCAGCGTCCCGGCGCCGCCGCGCGTACTTCGTGCATATCGCGGAGCGCAATATGGGGCTAGCTTAGCAGAGGCCCCCCTCCGTGTTTCCATCGACCCCGGAGGACTGATGGTGCTCATCCCGCTTGTCGCGCGCAGGTGCCTGACGGCTCTCGCCCGAATCAGCGTGCCCCTTGTCGCCGCTCTCCTGCTGCTCGCGCCACTCACCGAGGCCGGCGCGCAGGGCACTGGCCGGATCACCGGCACGGTGACCGACTCGACGTCGGGGCGCCCGCTCAGCGACGTGCAAGTCACCGTCGCCGGAGTTCGTTTGGGCGCCGTGACGGATGCCCGGGGCCGGTACAACCTGGTCAACGTTCCGGCGGGCACGCGGAATGTCGAGGTGCGGCGGATCGGCTACCTGCCGTTTGTCGCGCGCAACATCACCGTGCCGGCCACCGGCGTGGTCACCGTGGACATCGGGCTGCGCGAGGTGGCGCTGACGCTGCAGGCCATCGTGACCACGGGCCTCGTTGACCCGACGTCAGGGACGCGGGTGCCATTCACCGTCGGCAAGGTGGAAACCTCTGCTCTCGCGGTGCCGGCCACCAACGCCCTCGAGTCCATTCAGGGCAAGATCGCGGGCGTCACGGTGGTGCCGCTGGGCCGGCCGGGGAGCCGCACGAACATCG
>CAYHCW010000257.1:0-2903 GCA_964355025.1 uncultured Gemmatimonas sp.
TGCGCCGCGGCTTCTCGATGATCGAGATGATCACGGCGATGACGCTGTTCCTGCTCGTCATCGCCTCGGCGGTCCCGTTCTTCCGCATCCAGTCGCGCGCCGTGCAGTCGCAGTCGGGGCGCATGGACGCCGTGCAGAACACCCGCTACGCCAACACGGTCATCGACCGCGAACTGCGCCTGGCCGGCGGTGTGACGGGCCAGCCGATCATCGTGCAGGCGTCGCCCTGGTCCGTGACGTTCAATGTCGACCTGGTGACGCGCGTGGCGAGCGATCCCGGCGCCGTGTACTACAACCCCGACGCCGACTCGCTCGGTACCGAGGGGTGGATGGTTGCCCGCGCCAAGGCGCTGCCGACCGTGTCGACGGTCTACCCGACGACCTCCTATCGTGACGCCGGCGGCATTCTGAGCTCGGCCGAGACGATCTCGTTCTTCGTCAAGGTTGACGGCACGACGAGCCGCACCGACGACTATGTGCTGTACCGCCGGGTGAACGACCGCGACTCGACGATCATTGCGCGCGACCTCATCATCCCCACCGACACGGCCTACTTCTTCAAGTACTGGCGCACCAATGCGGCGGGCACGCTGGTGCAGCTGACGTCCGCGCAGGTGCCGCAGTACTGGAATACCGCCGGCCTTTGGGCCGACTCCATTCGTACGGTCGACATGCGCGTGTCGTCACTGTACCGCGACGCCAAGACCGGGCGCGACATCGTGCGCACCGTCTACTCGTCCACCCGCTTGCTCAACGCCGGCATGCTGCGCATCGCGACCTGCGGCTCCTCGCCGCTGGGCCCGCAGGCGGTCACCGCCGACACGCTCCAGGACGCGGGCGGCAATGTGACGCAGGTGCGGGTGAACTGGACGACGTCGCTGGAGGAGGCGGCCGGCGAGCGGGATGTGGCGCTGTACGTGGTGGCACGCCGACTGGCCGCCGGCACCGAGTGGACGGAACTGCGGAACGTGGCGGCCAACGCGTCCGCGACGTACTCGTGGGACGATTTCGATTTCGTGGCCGGGACCTGGGTGTACGGCGTGTACGCGCAGGACTGCAATCCGGCGAACTCCTCGTTCACGCTGAGCGGCAACGTGGTGATTCCGTAAGATGGAGACCCCCATGCGATCCCTGTCTCGACCCCCGGCGCACCCGGCCGCGCGGCGTGGTTCCGCGCTGGTGATGGTACTGGTGCTCACCTTTGCGATGGCCGCGCTGGCGCTCTCGGCCATCTACCTCTCGGCGAGTGGCTCGACGCTCAGCCGCCTGTACGAGCGCGAGCGCGACTTCAAGTACGCCGCCGAAGCGGCCCTCGCCCTTGGCAAGTCGCGCGTCAATCGCGATACCACCTTCACGCAGGGACTGTCCGACACCGGGTACACCACACTGGTGAGCGGCGGCACGATTACCGACGCGCTGGGAGTGGCGGTTCCCCGGGTGCGCTACGACCTGTACGTGGGCGTGACCGGCGACACGGTGGGCATCTACGGGCAGTTCCTCACGGTCATTTCGCGCGCGTACGACGCCGGCGGCACGCGGCACGTGCGTCGGCTCGACCTGTCGATGGAGAGCTTCTCCAAGTACGGCATGTTCGTCGACACGTTCCCGTCGGGCCTCTGCTACGGTACCGGCGAGTTCATTCGCGGCCGTGCGCACACCAATACCACGTGGCGCTCGTGCGCCACGTCGCCGGGCCCGACGTACTTCGATACCGTGTCGGCCGTCACGGCGGTGACGGGCACGGCCACGTACACATTTCCGAACCTCACGGGTGTGTCGCGCATTCCGTACCCGACAGTCGCCAAGCTGGCGCAGCTTCCCACCTACGCCACCTCAGGCGGACTCAACCTCACGCCGGTGAGTGGTTCGTCGGCGCGCCTGACGTCGGGCGGCATTGACGTGTCGGGACAGACGCTGGCCGCGGCCAACGTGCCCCGCGGTACCCGCGTCTTCTTTGATACCGTCGATGTGAACGGCGATGCCGTCGTCGGCACGGAAGACGGCATGATGATGATCTTCGACCTGGCAGCGGGCATGGACACCACCAGCCTGCGCGCTGACGTTCCGCACACGCCGGCGGCCACGGCGGCCGTGCTGGCCAACGTCGTGCTGCAGACGCAGTGCGGCGCGTCGTTTACCATCGGTGGGCGCCGCGAGTTCTTTCCCGTGAACCGCTTTCGGGAGCGCTGGGTGCGGGAGCGTGTGCGTGGTAGTACCGCGCCGCTGGTGTCGGCCGCCGATACCGCGACGATGGGTGCGGCCACGGCGGCCGCGCAACAGTTGATCCTCTCGTACTCGACCGCACGTTGCTATCCGGTGGGTGACCCCCACCTGATGCTCGCCGAGCGGATGATCAACAACACGTGCGGCAGCATCACGGTGGCGACCACCACCCCGGCGTACGCCTGGGGGGCGCAGGCGCTGACGTGCGACTCGGCCCAGCGCTATGGTGGCCAGGATACGACGTTCAGCCCCACGACGTGGCGGTGCATGGTGTACCAGGCAGCCGCGTCCCCGGGGACAGGGCAGTGCACCACGGCCGCTGGCGTCGCGGCCACGGCGGTCATCACGGGCAGCTGGCGCGCCTGGACGGGCACGGCCCTGCCCGCCATTGCCACCACGCGCCTGCAGGCGGTGCAGGCGCCGTTCCTGTGGCCGATGTTCAAGCCCTACAACCTCAATGCCAAGGGCGTCATCCACTTCACGTCAGGCCCCATCTATGCCAGCGGCACGTTCCGTGGCAATATGACGCTGTATGTACTGGGTACGCTCACCTTCATCGATGACCTGCTGTACGACGCAGACCCGGCGGTGGTGATCTGCCGCAACTTCCTTGGCGTCATCGCCCGCGACCAGATCATGATCGCCGACAACGCGATGAACCGACCACGCCTGCTGCCGGG
>CAYHCW010000257.1:3003-5036 GCA_964355025.1 uncultured Gemmatimonas sp.
GCGACCAGATCATGATCGCCGACAACGCGATGAACCGACCACGCCTGCTGCCGGGTGGCGGCACGCGTTTTCTCTCGCCCAACTACCACTTCCTGCTGAACGGCGTGGCCATGTCACTCACCGGCGATTTTGGCGTGGAGGGATTCGGCAACGGCCCGTCCATCGCCGCCGGCGCGCAGGCGACGGTCTGCGGCACGACGTCGACGTCCGGCGGGTGCATCAACCAGACGGGCGGCACCATCAACAAGCGGTTCGTGAATGCGACGACGAGCGGCAGCGGGCGGGGACTGCGCGAGAACCGGTCGGTCGATCCGTGCCAGCTGACCAACCGCAAGCCGCCGTTCTTCCCGGTGTCGGGCAAGTACCTCGACAACAAGTACTACGAGATCGACCCGAACAACATCGAATCGGCCGCTGACGTGCGCCACCTGTACCAGCAGCTGCGCGGTCGCATCGGCAACTGACGCGGCGAGCCTGAGATACGCCACCGCCCCGCAAGCATCGCTTGCGGGGCGGTGGTCGTTCCGGCGGCCGGGAGCGCTACGATGCGCGCAGCAGCACCAGTTGGCGCGCGCCGTACACGCCCAGCACGGCGGCCAACACGGAGAGCGTGACGCTGAGGGCCACGTACATCGCCACGCGCCCCAGCGCGCCTTCCTCGGCCAGGGCCACGGTCTCGAGGCTGAACGTGGAGAAGGTGGTGTAGCCGCCGCACAGGCCGGTGGTCAGCAGGGCGCGCAGCTCGGCCGAGTAGCCCGCGGTTTCGAACGTCCACGTGGCGAGGAACCCGAGCAGCAGGCTGCCCGAGACATTCACGAGCAGCGTGGCGAGCGGAAACGACGTCGCCGTGCGCTGCTCGATAAAGGCGCTCAGGAGGAATCGCGCCACGCCGCCCGCGGCGCTGCCGAGCGCCACCGCGAGGATCATTCGCATCCGGGAAGATGCAGCGGCTGGCGGCTGGCGGCTAGCAGCTAGCCGCTCGCTGCGAGCCGCTAAAGTCGTCGGGGAGAGTGGCCGATATTCACGGACGTAGCCTCCCACTCACTCGTGAAGCCGCCATGATCCAGTCCGTTACCGGCCGTCAGCCCACGATTGTCGTCATTGACGATGAACCTGCCATTCGCCAGGCGATGACGCGTTTCTTCGAGCGTCGCGGCTGGCGCTGCATCGCGATCGCCGACGGCGCGGCCGCGGCGACGGTGCTGTTCACGCTCGATGGATCGTGCGAGTTCGACGTCGTGCTGTGCGACCTGCGGTTGCCGCACACGTCGGGGCTGGAGCTGTTTCACCGCGCCGAGTGCGAGCGCCCGGATGTCGCCGAGCGGTTCGTGCTGTCGTCGGGCGACACGCACGGTGTGTCGGTGACGTGCCCGGTGCTGGCCAAGCCGTTTCCGCTGTCGGAAGTGGCGGAGATGGCGGATTCGATATTGCGGCGGAACTTGGCTGCTTAGACCCTGGTGAGGGGTTCGGGGTGCGGGGTGCAGGTGAGGGGGGAGGGGGAAACTGCGCGTGAGTGGGGCGCGTACGGACAATCGACCTCGTGGTGCTGCCGATTGCGCTGGTGGGGTGGCTGGTGAGCACGGTCGTCGCGTCGCGGGCGCGTCGCGGTGGGAAACCGGGCTTCCAGGGACGCCCGGACGGGAGCTGGCAGGCGTCGGCCCTTCCGCAGGCCGGCACCAATTTGGTAAGATGTTGGGTCGCAGCAGCACGCCTGCGCTCCTGTTCTCGCCAACTATCGGTGCCCCCCATGAACCGACGTCAGCTCGCGCTGGTCCTGCTCGTGTGCGCCCCAAGCCTCCCGATTCTTGCGCAGGGCGGCCCCGGCGCCGGCGCTCCCGCGGCTGGCCTGCCCCTGAAGACGGCGCGCACCCACACCTTCACGACGACGAAGGGGACGTGGATCTCGCTCGACGTTTCGCCCGACGGCCAGCAGATCGTCTTTGACCTGCTCGGCGACCTGTACTCGCTGCCGATCACCGGCGGCAAGGCGACGCGCCTCACCCACGGCATGGCGTACGACGTGCAGCCGCGCT
>CAYHCW010000258.1:0-4996 GCA_964355025.1 uncultured Gemmatimonas sp.
GATGGAAAAGATCAGCGCGAACAGCGACACGCGGTTCAGCGTGAAGCCCCAGGCCCAGGAGGCGAACAGCGTCGCCGCGAGGGTGAGCATCACCGCGACGCCGACGATCACCGCCTCGCGCCGGCCGAGTGCCGCCCACACCAGCGCCACGACCGACAAGGTGGCGAAAATCAGCTTCTGGATCAGCTTCATCGCCTTGTCGTTGGCGGTCTCGCCGTAGTTGCGAGTCACCGCGACGGAGACGCCCTCGGGAATGACGCTGCCCTTGAGCTGCTCGACCCGCTGCGTCAGTCGCGCGGCGACATCGACCGCGTTTTCTCCCGCCTTCTTCGAAATGGCGATGGTCACCGCCGGGAACTCCGACGCCGGCGCGACCTGCTTGCCGTCTTGCTGCGCGCCGGCCGCTCCGACGCCGTACCAGACGTAGCGCCCGGGCTGGTCCGGTCCGTCGATCACGCGCGCGACGTCCTCGACAAAAACCGGCCGGCCTTGCTGGTTGCCCACCGCGAGCCGCCGCACGTCTTGCGCCGAGGCGAGGAAGGTCCCGGTCTCGACCAGTGTTTCGCGGCTGCCGCCGATCAGGCTGCCCGCCGGCAGCGAAACGTTGGCAGCGAGCAGCGCGCCGCGCAGATCCTGTGCCGTGACGCCATGGGACTGCATGCGTTCCGGATCGAGCAGCACGCGCACGCTCCTGCCCGGGCCGCCGATGGTCTGCACCACGCGCGTGCCGGGCACGCGCTTGAGTTCCACCTCCGCCGCGTGAGCGATGCGCTCCAAGTCGTAGGCGCCGCGCCCCGCATCTGCGGTCCACAAGGTCAGCGTCACGATAGGCACGTCATCGATGCCCATCGGCTTGATGATGGGCTCGCCCATGCCGAGGTTGGGCGAGATCCAGTCCTTGTTGGAGTAGATGGTGTCGTAGAGACGCACCAGCGCCTGGGTGCGGTCCTCGCCAACCTTGAACTGCACCGTCAGCACCGCCATCCCCGGCTTCGATACCGAAAACACATGCTCGATGCCGACGATCTGCGCCAGCACCTGCTCCGCCGGGATCGCCACCAGCGACTCGACGTCCTTCACCGACGCGCCGGGGAAGGGGATCAGCACGTTGGCCATGGTGACGTTGATCTGCGGCTCCTCCTCGCGCGGCGTGACGAGCACGGCAAAAGCCCCCAGCAGCATCGCCACCAGGGCGATGAGCGGCGTCAATTGCGAGCCGACGAAGTAGCGGGCGATGCGTCCGGAGATACCCAGAGGGTCGGCCATCGCTATCGCGCCTGATCCGTCGCGCGCTGCCGCGCCAGTGCAGCGATCGGGTCGAGCGCCACGCGCTCGCCGCGCGCCACGCCCGCCAGCACCTCGATGCCGGCGTCGCCAGCGGGCTCGCCCAGGCGCAACTGCCGGAAATGGATTTCACCTTTGTCGCCGACAACATAGGCGCCCACAACCTCGCTGCGCCGGACAATCGCGCGCTCCGGGATCAGGAGTTTGGTCGCGCGGCCGATCGCGAAATGCGCGCGGACGAACATGCCCGGATAGGCACCCTTCACCGCATCGGGCAGATCCACGCGCACCAGCGTCGTCTGGGTACGCGCATCCGCCGACGGCAGCACGGTGATCGCCTTGCCCTTCACCCGCTGGTTCAGTCCCGGCAGTTCGATTTCCGCCGCCGCACGGGCGCGCACTTCGCCCAGACGCAGTTGCGGGATGCTCGCCACGACGCGCACTTCCTTGGGATCGTAGAGCGTCACGATAGCGCGGCCGGGCGCGGCCATCTCGCCGAGCTCGATGTGCCGCGCCGCGACAACGCCGGAAAACGGCGCGGTGATCACGGTATGGCTTTTCGCCGCGCCCGCCTGCAGTGCGCCTGCTCGCGCCGCTGCGGCCAGCGCCTGCGCCGATTTGAAATCCGCCAGCGACTTGTCGAGCGCCGCCGGGCTGATAAATTTCTGCTCCAGCAGTCGTTGGCTGCGCTCGTAGTTGACGCGCGCGTTGGCAAAATCGGCTTCGGCGCGCGCGGTCTGCGCTTCGCTCGCTGCCGCAGACTGCGCCGCTTCGCGCGCATCGATGCGCGCGAGCACCTGTCCCTTCACGACCGTCTGCCCGGCATCGACCCGCAGTTCGACGATGCGCCCCGGAACCTGCGCCGCTACCGTGGCCTGTCGCACGGCCTCGACCGAGCCCTCGGCGGCATAGATCTGATCCACTTCGCGCAGGTCGATGACCGCCGTCGCTAATTGGGCGCCGGCCAATAGCGGTACGGCAGCAAGCGCTGCGGCGAGGGTTGAAATCCAGAACCTGACTGACATATAAGAACACCTCCGGGCCACGCATTAGACATTACTAATGCTCGACGATCGGTGACCTTTATCACCGAGGAACTGTGGCCCCCGGAGGGCCGCGGCGTCTTGCCCTGCGTCAAAGCCCGGTGCATAACGGCTTGCGTTATGCACCGTTCGCGCGCAGCCGAATCGTTCCTGGTTTGGTTCCCGCAGCGCGCGCTGGCATACTTCGTGGTCAATGCGTTTCGATCTCATGCGTATCCCATTTCTGCTGGGCGGTCATGCCGTACTGATCGCGGCGCTTGCGCTCGCCCCTGCCATAGCGGCCGAGCCGCTGCCCGCGCCGGTCGCCGCGGCGCTGCGCGCGGCCGGCGTGCCCACGGCCAACGCCGCGGTATTCGTGCAGGAGATCGGCGCGCCCGGTCCGCTCGTCGCCGTGAACACGGGCAAGCCGATGAACCCCGCCTCGACCATGAAACTGGTCACCACGCTGGCCGCGCTGGAACTGCTCGGCCCGACATTCACCTGGAAGACCGAGGCCTGGGCCGCCGGAACGCAGCAGGGTGATGCGCTCGACGGCGATCTGGTGCTGCGCGGCCAGGGTGACCCGAAACTCACCATCGAGAATTTCTGGCTGATGCTGCGCGCGCTGCGCGCGCGCAGCCTGCGCGAGATCCGCGGCGACCTGGTGCTGGACCGCGGCTACTTCGAAGCCAACGGCCACGATCCTTCCACGTTCGACAGCGAACCGCTGCGGCCCTACAACGTCGGCCCCGACGCGCTGCTGGTCAACTTCAAGTCCTTCCGGTTCACCTTCGCGCCGGCCGCCGACGGCCGCGCCGCGCTGGTGACGGTCGAGCCGCGCTCATCCTTGCTCGAACTGACTCACGCGGTGCGCCTCGCCGACGGTCCCTGCAACGACTGGCGCGCGAAGCTGAAGGCGGAATTCAACGGCAACGACGGCAAGGCGCGCGCGCGCTTCGCCGGTTCTTATCCAACGTCGTGCCGGGAAAAAACCTGGAACGTCGCGATGCAGTCGCATTCAAATTACGTCTACGGCGTGTTCCGGCAGTTGTGGGAGGAGATGGGCGGAAGCATCCGCGGCGGCGTGCGCGACGGCGCAGTGCCCGCAGCCGCCCGCCTGCTCTACACGCACGAATCGCCGTCGCTTGCCGAAGTCGTGCGCGACATCAACAAGTTCAGCAACAACGTAATGGCCCGCCAGTTGTATCTCACGCTGTCGGCCGAAATGCTGAAAGCGCCCGGCCGCGCCGACCGCTCGGGGCAGGTGATCCAGGCCTGGCTGGCGCAGAAAGGCCTGGACTTCCCGGAACTGGTGCTCGACAACGGCTCGGGGCTGTCGCGCGCCGAGCGCATCGGCGCGGGCAACATGGGCCGTTTGCTGCTCGCCGCTTACGCGAGTCCGGTGATGCCGGAGTTCATCGCATCGATGCCGCTGGTGGCCCAGGACGGCACCATGAAGCGCAGGCTCAAATACGAAAGCATCGCCGGACAGGCGCACATCAAGACGGGGTCGCTCACCGACGCGCGCACGCTGGCCGGCTATGTGCACGACGGCGCCGGCCGCCGCTTCGCGGTGGTGTTCTTCGTCAATCACCCGAACGCCGACGCGACCCAGGGCGCGCAGGATGCGTTGCTCAACTGGGTCTACGCACGGGCCGGAGCCCGCCTTAGACGGGAAGCGGCTTCGCGTCCTTGAGCGCCAGCCAGCCGCGCACGACGCGGTAGACCAGCCAGACGCCGACGGCGAGCAATGGCAGCCAGAAAATGATCACGCCGACGATGGTCACCAGCAGAAACAGCGTCAGGAATCCCGCGATCATTCCCCACAGCACGGCGAACCAGAAGGTGCGGATCAGCCAGCGGTAGTGCGATTCGAGGAAGCTGCCCGCAGCCTCCCCGCGCTTCACGTAGGACAGAATCACCGCGATCACCGACGGCACGCTGAAGACGAAAGCGCCGACGATGGTGGCGGCGCTGGTGACTCCGATCAGCACCGCCAGCGCGTGCAGACCGTAGATGACATGCGTCCACGCGATCAGGCCCTCGTCGGGGCCCCGTTCGATCAACGCGCTGGCTTCGTCGACCATCCCGCCCGTCTCCTCAGTCCAGGCCGAGCTGCGACCACAGCTCGTCCACGCGCCGCCTCACCGCAGCGTCCATCGCGATCGGCCTGCCCCAGCCGCGCTGCGTCTCGGCGGCCCACTTGTTGGTGGCGTCGATGCCCATCTTCGAACCCAGACCCGGCACCGGGCTGGCGAAATCGAGATGATCGATCGGCGTGTTCTCCACCAACAGCGTGTCGCGCGCCGGATCGACGCGTGTGGTGAGCGCCCAGATGACGTCCTTCCAGTCGCGGATGTTCACGTCGTCGTCGGTGACGATGATGAACTTGGTGTACATGAACTGGCGCAGAAAACTCCAGATACCGAACATGACGCGCTTGGCGTGACCGGGGAATTCCTTGCGTATGCTCACCACGGCGAGCCGATAGGAGCAGCCTTCCGGCGGCAGGTAGAAATCGGTGATCTCCGGAAACTGCTTCTGCAGGATGGGCACGAACACTTCGTTCAGCGCCATCGCCAGCACCGCCGGCTCGTCGGGCGGCTTGCCGGTGTACGTGCTGTGGTAGATCGGATCGCGGCGCATGGTGATGCGCTCGACCGTGAACACCGGGAACTCGGCCACCTCGT
>CAYHCW010000259.1:0-3432 GCA_964355025.1 uncultured Gemmatimonas sp.
CAGTGCCGGGCACACGCTCCCGCACTCCTTGCAGCGCGTGCACGCCGCCAGGAATGCCGGCTCGGCGATGGCGCCCGGCGGCCGCACGTGCAGCACCGGCGCCATCTTGTCCGACACAGCGTCCACCACCTGTCCCATCAGGTGCGCGAAGCCCTGGGAAAAGAAGCTGCGCCGGTCGAGGGGAGAGTCTGCCATTGCCACGAAAAATGCCTGCCGCGCGGGCGAAATGACAGTGAGTGGCTGCCGCTATTGCCGCAGGGGTGCCTCGCCACGCACCCCCCGGACGCGCAGGTCCACGCGGGCACGCTCTTCACGCTCGCCAATGCGCACCGCCACCTTCGGCGTCCTGCGTATGCCGACCTGCGCCATCACCGACAGCAGTTGCCGCTGCGGCACGCCACACACGGCATAGCGCCCGTTGCGCGCTGACGTCGTGGTCACGCGCCGATTCTGCCAGCTGAGCTGCCCGCCGGTCACCTTGTGGCTGTCCTGCCATTCCACCGTCACCACCGCGGCTGCCAGCGGCGCACCGCGATCGTCCCGCACTCTCCCGAGCAGCATCCCGGTAGCCGCGCCCTTGGCGCCCGGCTCGCACTGCGACGGCACTACCACGGTGTCCGCCTGAGCTCCCGCACTATCCCCGGCCACCGCGTCCGTCGTCCCTGTGCCACCGGCCGCGACGATGGAGTCCGGTTCCACCACACCATTGGTGTACACCAGGTCATCGCTCCGCCGCACGCGCCACACCTCGCCGCCGCGCACGGCGAGCCCCGTCACGCGCGCCCCCACGTGCAGCGCCAGCGTGCGCGGCATGCGGATCTCCCAGGCGCTGATGAACCAGAATCCGTCGGCCAGCCGCGTGAACTCCAGCGCGCCGCCCGGACGCGCCAGCTGCAGCTCGGCACTCAGTCCTTCGTACAGGTAGTCCATGCGGCGCAGTTCGGACGTGCCGCGGTCGAGCCAGAGCGTGCCGCGCACGTCCACCAGCCCGGCCGGCCGCGCCGCCGGCCGAAACGTCAGCCCGATCCACCCCGCGAGATCGCCCGTGCCGTTGGTGAGGTCCAGGCAGTGCCCGGCGGCGAATGGCTCGGAGAGCAGCACGTCGGCATCGGGCGCCCAGTAGGTCTCGCCTATCGCGTCGCGCTCCACGTATCCCACACGCGCCAGCGAGTCGGGCTTCAGGCTCTGAAACGGACGCAGCGACACCCCCTCGCTGAACTCGTGCCGTCGCCGCGACTGCGAGCGGTTGCCAAGTGATCGCTGCTCGGTGTATTTGCTCACCCGAATGAATGGGCGCGCATCACGCGAGCTCAGCGTCGTGGAAATCAGCGCCTTGCGCGCCTCCTCGAACACCGCGGCCACCGCCTCACCCGCCGCGCCCGTCTGCTTGCAGGCCGTCGTGCCCCGCGTCGTGATCGTCGAGAGCACGATGGGCGTGTTGGGCAGCACCGTCCGCAGTTCGCGCGTGTCGGTTGCCCCGAGCGTGAGCGTCGCCACGACGAACGGACGGTGGCCGATGCGCAGCGCGCGCAGTCGCACCGGGCCCGCCGGCAGCACCAGGGAGTAGCGACCATTGCCGCTCGTGATGGTGCGCGCGAGTGTGCTGTCGTTCGCCGGGCGAATGGCCACCACGATGACGCCGCCCGCCGGTGTCACGCTGTCCGGCTGCAGCAGCACGCCACTGATGACCTGCGCCGATGCGACAGCCGGCAGCAGCACCAGCGCCGCACACACGAGTGAACCCCGCACCCCGCACCTCACTGTGCCCCTTCGCCGTGCACTTCACTGTGCCCCTTCGCCCTGCACCTCACTGTGCCCCTCCGCCCTGCACCTCACTGTGCCCCTGCTCCCTGCACCTACCGCCCCATCCGCGCCTTCAAAACCCCCAGCCTTCTCCGCACCGACCCGTCCATGACCGTATCACCCACCCGCACGATGACCCCGCCCAGAATGGCGGCGTTCACCGAGACGTGCGGCACGACGGTCTTGCCCAGCGCCTTGCTCAGCGACGCCACGAGCGCCATACGGTCGGCGTCATTCAGGTCGCGCGACACCGTCACCCGCGCGTGCACCCGCCCTTCCTGGGCGTCGAGCAGGTTGTTGTACTCGGCGGCCACTTCGCCCAGCAGCATCTGCCGGCGGTTGCTCACCATCTTCTGGATGAAGCGCACGAAAAGTGCCGGCGCCCGCTCTGCGAGGGCCTTGCCCAGCACCTCGTTCTTGATGCCTTCGCTTACCTGCGGTGCGGCCAGGAAATGACGGAACGTCGAATCGCGCTCCAGCACATCGGCCAGGCCATTGATGTACGCCCCGTAGCTGTCGCGCCCGTTGTCCTTGGTCGCCAGGGTCAGCAGCGCGTCGGCGTAGTTGCGGGCAATCGACGAGCTCTGCATCACTTGGTCTCGAGCGACGACAGGTAGTTCTCCACCAGCTTGCGGTTCTGCGCATCGTCGAGGTTCTTCTCGATCACCTTGCTCGCGCCGGCGATCGCCAGGTCCACCGCCTCGCGACGCAGGTCGGCAATGGCCTTCACCTTCTCGGTCTCGATGTCGCGCTTGGCGCGCTCCAGCATCTCGCCCTGCTGCGCCTTGGTGGCCTCCAGCAGGTCGGCCCGCATCCGCTCAGCGGTCACGCGCCCGTCGGCGATGATCTTCTGCGCATCGGCGCGCGCGGCGTCGAGCTGCTTCTTCTGCTCGGCGAGCGACGCCGCGGCCGCATCACGATCGGCCTTCGCCTGGTCCATCGCGTCGCGCAGGGCTTCCTCGCGCGCCGCCACGGCGCCGACGATCGGCCCAAAGGCAAACTTCGAGAGCACGAAGAACAGGATGGCGAACACCAGCAGCGTCCAGAACATCAGGCCGCCCACCGGCGAGAGCAGGCCGCCCTTGGGGGCTTCGGCTTCGCTGGCGAGGGCCGGCGTGGCAAGCGTCGCGACGAGCAACAGCGCGCGGGTCAGGAAAGAGCGCATTGGATCGGAAGAAGGGAGTGGAGAAAACGGCACGCCTGCGGACCCCGGGGCCCACAGGCCGCCGAACTGCCTAGAACTTGCTCTGGATCAGGAACGTCACGACGACGGCAAACAGCGCGGCGCCTTCGATGAACGCGGCAAAGATCAGCGCGGCCGTCTGGATCTTGGCGGCAACTTCGGGCTGGCGAGCCATGCCCTCAACGGCCTGCCCACCCACGCGGCCAATGCCGATGCCCGCGCCGATGATCGCGAGACCGGCGCCAATGCCGGCACCCATCATCGCCCACGCGCCCATGTAGTCCTTCGAGTACGCCGCAGCCTGCATCAGGGGGTACATCATTGTGGTAGCTCCGTAAATCGAAAAGTGGTCCAGCCATCAGCACCCGCAACGGGATTCCCCGCCACCATCCGCCCTCGAGCCCCGGGGCCCAGCGGACATCACCGGGCGGTTGCCCGGTTACCTG
>CAYHCW010000259.1:3532-4992 GCA_964355025.1 uncultured Gemmatimonas sp.
CGTCGCCGTCACCGAGATGTTGCCGGTGGCGGTGCTCATGTAGGGAATGAGGCCCAGCAGGTTGGCGAACAGGATGAAGAAGAAGAGCGTCAGCAGGTACGGCACGAAACCGTCGCCGTGATGGCCGACGTTGGGCAAAATGACTTCGTTGCGCATGTAGAGAATCATGGCTTCAATGGCGCCGGCCATTCCCTTGGGCGGCAGTCCCTGCGCCGCGCGGCGCTGGTGCGCGCGCGCCGCGCCGACCAGCACGACAATCAGCAGCACCGCCACAATCCACAGCATCACCACGTGCTTGGTGGGCGACGTGTCCACCGTGAACGACCCGATGTGGAACGTGAACCACCCGCTCGGCAGCGTGACCTCGCGCGCAAACCCGTGCGCCGCGTTGAGCGACGGCAACTCCATATGCTTGGAGTCGGTGATGTGCGGGGTGATGATGTCCACTTTTGCCTGTGCCTGCGCCCCTGCGCTGGTAGTTGGCGCAGGATGCTCCTGCGCACCCAGCGGGGCACTGATGACGAGCGCGGCGAGCGCGACTGCTAGCGATCCAAGCTTCATGGCTTGAGGAACAGGGGTTCGATGAGCGTGGAGACAAAGAAGAACGCGGCCAGGCTCAACAGGGCGGGCGCGGGGGGATACCCCAGCACCTTGGTGCCAACCAGCGCGTGAATGACCAGAGTTACGAACCGCAGCAGCATGCCCGCGCCCCAGCCGGCAATCATGTTGGCCGTCATGAAGATGCGAGCGAAGAAGAACCCGGCCACCTGGATGGCCAGCGCGATTCCCGCCGAAAACCAGATGGCCTGCTGGGCCTGCGGGTCGGGCCAGAGCAGCGTCAGCAGCCAGGCCATCCCCACGATCAGCACCAGCGACAGCCCGGCGAACGACAGGGCGCGCTTCACTGAGACTCCTTGTCCAATAGAGCCTGTGCCTCTTCTCTGTGTTCCACGGCTTTCAACTTGCGATACATGCTGTAGAAAGCCGCCGACGCACCGGTGAAGACACCCAGGATCAGGAACCACGGCGAAGTGCCGAGTTTTCCGTCCACCCACTGCCCCAGGTACAGGAACAGCAGCAGCGACAGCACGAACTGCAGTCCAAGGCCCATGAACTGGGCCGCCGGACCCGACCCGAAACTCCCCCGGTTGAGAGGGGAATCGCCACCTTGACGCGTATCCTTCGGGTCTCTCGCCACAGCCTGAAAAAATACCCGGACGCGAACGCGATTGCAACCCAAATTCGTCGTGAATTGACCTCGGGGGCACCCTGCGGGCGCCGGGAGCTCAGCGTGGACAACTTCCGGGCATTCCGTCCACCCGCAACCAAAATCCCGAGCCGCGGTACCGGCTCCGCCATTTCGACTGTCGGTCATTTTGACCGATACACCAAGTGCCCATCGATTCGGCACTTGGGAGGTGACCATCCGTTTGACGGATCGTCAAGCTGACGGTATGTTC
>CAYHCW010000260.1:0-4978 GCA_964355025.1 uncultured Gemmatimonas sp.
CCGTCCCAGGAATCGTCCTCGCTGCCATCATTGCTCATCAGGAAGTCGCGCTTGACGCCGGCCGGGTTGGTCGCGAACTCGTAGCCGCTGCGCCGGTCGTGATAGGAGTCGATGATCAGCTTGATCTGGTCGCTGGCCGTGCGCACGTCGCGGCGGGCGAGCAGGGGCAGGATCGAATCGGGATGCGGATCGAACATCCGGGCCAGCGCGTACAGGTTGCGGTCGTCATAGACGACGCGTACCTCCGTGCGGAAGCGCGGATCGGTGCCCTCCTTCGGATCGAACTGCCGAAACGCGTCGATGACCTGCGCCGTGCGCCAGGCGTCATCGCCGCCCTTGCCGTCAATGACGACGGCACCGCGGGCGCGCGACGCCTGCGCGACGGTGGCCGTCGCCCGGCTGGGCGGCGCCGGACCCGCGCCCGCCGAAGGCGGGTGGACCACGTTTGACGCAACCGCGAGTTGCGCCGAGATCAGGAGGGACAGGACCATCATGGTGAGCAGGCCTCGGGGGGAGTTGCGAGGTTTTGTACGCGGCGGGGGGATCACCGGTTTCGACAGCGGCCGCGCGCAAAGGGTTGCAATGCTCGCGCGCCCGAGTCGTCGCCATCTCCGGGTCCAACGTGCCGGCGTTTGGCCCCTGCGCTTACGCTCAGCCCGATCTCTCTATAGTTTGCCGCCACGTCGCCCGACGTTCCGCGATCTCGAGCCCGGACGGGTCCCATGACGCCACACCAGAAGTCCGAGGGCCGGAGTCTCGCCGCGCTGCTCGCGCCCGACATTCTCGACCTGCTCGAGTCCGATCCGGCAGCGATCGCCGCCGAAACCGAAGAGCTGCACCCCGCCGACCTCGCCGACGTCGCCGAGGCGCTGCCGCGCGAGCGCCTCGCGGCGTTCCTCCACGCCCTGCCGCCCGAGCGGGCCGGCGCCGTTCTCGAATACCTCGACGAGGAAATCCGCACCGAGCTGCTCGAGGGGATGACCACCGCGCAGTCGGCGTCCCTCGTTGCGCAGATGACGCCCGACGAGCGCGCCGACGTGCTCGAGGAAGTGGACGAGGAAACCGCCGACGACATCCTCGAGGCCATTCCCGAGGCGACCCGCCGCGAGACGGAACAGCTGCTCGAGCACGAGTCCGACACCGCCGGCGGCCTGATGACCACCGAGGTGGTGTCGGTGCTCGACTCGGAAACCGTGGAGGCCGCGCTGGCCCAGGTGCGCGCCATTGCCCGTGGCAAGCGGCGCGAGGCAATGAACACCATCTACGCCGTCAACGTCGAGGGCGAGCTGACCGGCGTCATGTCGCTGCGCGAACTGCTCGCCGCCGCCGAAGGGGCGCGCATCCACGAGGTGGCGTGGGCCGACGTGCGGCGCGTGCTCGTCACCGATGACCGTGAGGTCGTGGCGCGCGTCGTCGCCGAGTACGACCTCGTCGCCGTGCCCGTCACCGACGACCGCGGGCGCCTGCTCGGCGCCGTCACGGTCGACGACGTCATCGACGCCATCCAGGAAGAGCAGACGGAGGACGTCCAGAAACAGGGCGGCATGGAAGCCCTCGACGACCCGTACATGCAGACGGGGTTCGTCGCCCTGCTCAAGAAGCGCGCCGGCTGGTTGTCGGTGCTCTTCGTCGGCGCGATGTTCACGGAGAGCGCCATGAGCTATTTCGACAACGAACTGCGCCGCGCCGCGGTGCTGATGCTCTTCGTCCCGCTCATCATCGGCTCGGGCGGCAACTCGGGGTCGCAGGCAACGTCGCTCATCATTCGATCGCTCGCGCTCGGCGAGGCAAAGGTCGCCGACTGGTGGCGCGTGGCCATTCGCGAGCTGTCGTCGGGACTGGCCCTTGGCGGCATTCTCGGCACACTCGGCGCCCTTCGCGTGTTCGCCTGGCAGGCGCTCGACGGCAAGGGCCTTCACATCGGCGGCCTCGTTATCGGCAACGACTACGGCGAGCATTATCCGCTGGTCGCGCTGACGGTCGGCCTCACGCTCGTGGGCGTCGTCACCTTCGGCACACTCGTCGGGTCCATGCTTCCGTTTCTCCTCCGCCGCCTCGGCTTCGACCCGGCCAGCGCGTCGGCCCCGTTCGTCGCCACGCTCGTCGACGTTACCGGCCTCATCATCTACTTCACCGTCGCGCTGCTCGTTCTTCGCGGCACCCTGCTGTAGCCCGGTGGCTCACGCGGCCGAGCGCACGGCGACCTGGCGCGCCACGCTCTTCGTGGTGCTCGCCGCCTGCGGCTTCGGCTCCATCAGCGTGCTGATGGTGCTCGGCCATCGCGCCGGCCTCACCGTCGCCAGTGCCATGGCCTGGCGCTATCTGTTTGCCACGCCGTTTCTCCTCGCCATCGCCGGCCCCGCACTGCGCGCCGTCTCCGCCAAGCGGGCCGCAGCCCTGCTCGTCATCGGAGGCGTGGGGCAGGTGGCGATCAGCGGACTCTCCCTGTCGGCCCTGCGGTGGCTCGACGTCGCCACACTCGGCTTCCTCTTCTACTCGTTTCCGGCGTGGGTGGTGCTCCTCTCCGCTGTGCGCGGCCTTGAGCGCGTCGATGCCCGCAAGGTGACGGCGCTGCTGCTCGCCCTCGGCGGCATCGTGATCATCCTCGGCGCGCCGCGCAGCGCAGCGCTGCCCGCCATCGGCGTGATCCTCGCGCTCAGTGCAGCGTTCATCTACGCCGCCTACATCCCGCTGCTGCACTGGCTGCGCGGCCCGCTTTCGGCAGCGACGGCCTCGGCGTTCGTCATCGCCGGCGCGGCGGCCGTGTACCTCGTCGCCGCCGCCGTGCGCGGCGAGCTGCACGTGCAGCAGCCGGGCGCCGCCTGGGCGGTCATCGCCACGCTCGCCCTCGTCTGTACGGTGGTTACCTTCATCGCCTTTCTCAGCGGGCTCGCCGTGCTCGGCCCAGTGCGCACGGCAATCATATCGACCGTCGAGCCCTTCTATACCGCCGTCCTCGGCGCCATCGTGCTGGGACAGCCGGCGGGCCCCGGCACCATCGTCGGCGGCGCGCTCATTGCCACCGCCGTGATGCTCCTGCAACGCCAATCGACCTCGCCATGACCCCCGTCGTCCCCCGCGAACCAGACAACTCGTCGCCTCTCGGCGCCGGCACCGGGTTCACCCTGCTGGCCGCGAGCGGCTTTGCGGCGGTGTCGATCCTCACCAGCCTCGCCACGCGTGAGGGGCTGTCGCTGTCCACCGTGCTGGCGTGGCGCTACGTGTTGTCGGCCATCGTGCTGGTGGTGTGGGTGGGGACGCAGACGTACCCCAAGCGGATGCGCGGCAACGAAGCCATGCTGTGGATGGCCGTGGGCGGCGGCGGCCAGGCCCTGCTGGTCTATCTCGCGCTGTCGTCGCTCGCCTTCATCAGCGCGGCCACGCTGGCGTTCCTCTTCTACACCTACCCGGTGTGGGTGACCCTGGTGCAGACCGTGCGCGGCGCCGAGCGGCTCGACGCACGGCGGGCCATTGCCCTCGCGCTGTCGTTTTCTGGAACGGCCATCATGGTGGGCGCGCCGGCCACGGGTGGAGCCCAGTGGCGCGGGTTCGCGCTCGCGCTTGGCGCGGCCGCGCTGTACGGATTCTATATCCCGGCGATGCAATGGATGCAGAAGGACTGGCCGGTCGCGGTGACGTCGGCCTACTCCAAGATCGGCGCCGCCGTCTGTTTCTTGTTGCTCTCGGTGAGCGACCGGTCGTTCCAGTACACGCTCACGCCCGGCGCGTGGGGGGCGATCATCGCCTTGACGCTGTGGAGCACGGTGCTGCCGTCGGTCTTCTTCCTCAAGGGACTGATGCGCCTTGGCCCGGTGCGCACGGCAATCGTCTCCACGGTGGAGCCTTTTCTCACCGCGCTTCTCGGGGTCGCCGTGCTCGGCCAGCCGCTGACGCTGAGCACTGCAGCGGGCGGCGCGGCCATCATCGCCGCGGTGATCGTGCTGCAGTACAAGCGGGTGCGCGTGGCGTAGGGAAGCCGGGGTCACGCGCTCCGGTCGTCGTGAGTGCTTACGACCCCGTGCGGTCCGCAGCGGACTGCCGCACCAGCAGCGTACCACCGACGAGCGCGATGAGCATGAACGAGAACCACTGGATCGCGTAGTTGCGGTGCGACCCCTCATCGAGCGTGGGCTCACCCAGCCCCACAGGCGAGGCGGCCGACGCCACCTGGCCTGACGTCTGCACGACGTAGTAGGCCAGGACTGGCGCACCGACCAGGGCCGAGACCGCCGCCGAATCGAGCGTGCGCACGGTGCGCTTCGCCGGCGGCAGCGGCGCGGTTTCGCGTCCCGTCCAGGTTTCGGCGTAGCCGACGGCGGTTAAGGTATCGCCTTCGTGTCCGCGCCATTTCGTCAGGTCAACCGTTCGGGCATCGGGTGAGTACACCCAGCCCCGGTTCACCATCACGACCGTGTCGCCCGTCAGGCGCATCGGGGTGAGCACGTGCACGCCGGGCGATCCCTGGCTGCTGCGGGCGGCGAGGGCCACCTGCGCCGCATAGTCGAAGACCCCCCGGGCGCTGACGCGGCGGTAGTGCCCGGTTGCCGAGTCGGCCGAGAGCGAGGTGACGAGCACGGGCGGGGCAGCGAGCCGCTCCTGGAGGTGCGCGTTGTAGGCGCGGCGCTCGGCGAGCCGGCTGAGTTGCCAGAATCCGAGCCTGGCGAACGTGGCCATGCCCGCGAGGGCCAGGACCACGGCGAAGAGGGTCTTTTTGGAGAGCTGCATCGGTCGGCGGGGCACCCTCCAAGGTAACCTCCAGTCGATCGGCGCCGGACCGTCGAGACGGGCTGTGACGTGGGTCACGGTCGCTCCGGAGGGGCCGTATATCATATGGAACGCCCCGTCACCCCCTGCATGCACTGGCGCCGGGGGCTGACGGATGGCAGAATCGAGTGTTTCCTGGGGCGCCGTTTGGCGCCCCTGCGCGTCACCCTTGTCCCCCCCGACATGTTCACGCCACGCGCGCCGATGCGCGTTG
>CAYHCW010000261.1:0-4937 GCA_964355025.1 uncultured Gemmatimonas sp.
CACTTCTTCAACCCGGCGCCGGTGCTTCCGCTCGTGGAGGTCATTCCGTGGCTGGGCACCAGCGATGCGGTGCGTGACGCCTGCGTCGCGCGCATGGCGGCGTGGGGAAAAACCGTGGTGACGTGCTCCGACACCCCGGGCTTCATCGTGAATCGCGTGGCGCGCCCATTTTATGGAGAGGCCCTGCGCATCGCCGAGGAAGGCATTGCCGACTACGCCACCATCGACTGGGCCATGCGGACCATCGGCGGCTTCCGCATGGGACCGTTCGAGTTGATGGACTTCATTGGCAACGACGTGAACCTGGCGGTGACCCAGTCGGTGTACGGCGGCCTCTTCCAGGACCCGCGCTATCGGCCGTCCCTCACGCAGTTGCGCCTGGTGCAGGCGGGGTTCCTCGGCCGGAAGTCCGGGCGCGGCTACTACGACTACCGCGACGGTGCCGTGACGGCCGCGCCGGCGAAGGACGACACCATCGGCAGCGCGATCGTCGATCGCATTCGCGCGATGCTCATTAACGAGGCGGTGGATGCGCTCAACGTGCGGGTGGCCAGCGCCGAGGCCATCGACCTCGCCATGGTGAAGGGCGTCAACTACCCACGCGGGCTGCTGTCGTGGTGCGACGAGTTGGGGGCCGCATCGGTCCTCGCCACGCTGGAGTGGCTGCACACCGAGTACGGCGAGGACCGGTACCGGCCGTCGCCGCTGCTTCGCCGCGCTGCCCGTGAGGGACGGAGGTTCCGCACATGAGCGACGTGACCCTTGCCCGGCGCGTTGTCGCCGCGATGATGAAGAAGGATGCCTTCAGCCAGTGGCTGGGCATCGAGATGCTCGAGGTCGATGTCCGCCGCGTGGCGGTGCGGATGACGGTGCGCCCGGAGATGCTCAACGGGTTCGGCGTCTGCCACGGCGGCGTGACGTTCGCCCTCGCCGACACCGCCCTCGCCTGCGCCTGCAACTCCACCAAGCACGTCGCGATGAGCATCGAGAACACCATTCGGTACCCGGCGCCGGTGCAGGCGGGCGACGTCCTCACGGCGGTGGCAAACCCGCAGACCGGGTCGTCCCGACTCGGGTTCTATGAGGTGGTGGTTGCCAACCAGGCCGGCGCCACGGTGGCGCTGTTCACCGGCACGACGTACACAACGACCAAGACTCACGACTCCGCCACTACCCCATGACGCACGCGTTCATCGCCGGTGGGTTGCGCACGCCGATCGGAAGCATCGGCGGTTCGCTGAGCGACGTGCGCGCCGACGACCTCGCCGCGCACGCCATTCGCGAGTTGCTGCGGCGGCACCCCTCGGTCGATGCCGCAGGCATCGCCGACGTGATCCTCGGCTGCGCCAACCAGGCTGGCGAGGACAATCGCAACGTGGCGCGCATGGCGCTGCTCCTCGCCGGCCTGCCGGTCACCGTGCCGGGCGAGACCGTGAACCGGCTCTGCGCGTCGGGCCTGAGTGCCATCGCCAATGCCGCGCGCGCTGTGGCCGTCGGCGACGGCGACCTGTACGTGGCCGGCGGCGTGGAGAGCATGACCCGCGCGCCGTTCGTGCTGTCGAAGGCCGGCAAGCCCTTCGCCCGCGACGTCGAACTGTTCGACACCTCCATCGGCTGGCGTTTCGTGAACCCGAAGATGCAGGAGTTGTACGGCACCGACTCCATGGGACAGACCGCCGAAATCGTCGCCGAATCGCACGGCATCAGCCGCGCCGACCAGGACGCCTTCGCGCTCTGGTCGCAGCAGAAAGCGGCGGCGGCGCGCGACGTCGGTCGGCTGGCGGAGGAGATCGTGCCCGTGTCGATGCCGCAGAAGAAGGGTGAGCCGAAGATGGCGAGCAGCGACGAGTTCATTCGCGCCGACTCAACGCTCGAGGGGCTGGCACGGCTGAAGCCGGCGTTTCGCACCGACGGCAAGGGTTCGGTGACGGCGGGCAATGCCTCGGGGCTCAATGACGGCGCGGCGGCGCTGTTTGTCTGCTCCGAGTCGGGCGCCAGGAAGCACGGCCTGACACCGATGGCGCGCATCGTGAGCACGGCCGTCGCCGGCGTGGAGCCGCGCACCATGGGCATTGGCCCTGTGCCGGCGTCTCTCAAGGCGCTCGCCCGCGCCGGACTCACCATCGACCAGCTGGACGTGATCGAACTCAACGAGGCGTTTGCCGCGCAGGCGCTGGCGTCCCTGCGCGCGCTCGGCGTGCGCGATGACGACCCGCGCGTGAACCCCAACGGCGGGGCCATTGCCCTTGGGCATCCGCTGGGCATGTCGGGCGCGCGGCTGGCCCTGACGGCAACGCGGCAATTGCAGCGCAGCGGCGGACGCTACGCGCTCTGCACGATGTGCATCGGCGTCGGCCAGGGCATGGCCGCCGTGCTCGAGCGCGTGTAGCGGTGGCGAACATCTTCTCGTTCGACGGCTTCGTGCCCGTGGTGCACGAGAGCGCGTTTGTGCACCCCAACGCGACGGTCGTCGGCAACGTGGTGATCGGCCGGGATGTGTACGTGGGCCCTGGCGCGGTGATCCGTGGCGACTGGGGCGGCGTGGAGATCGCCGATGGCTGCAACGTGCAGGAAGGGTGCGTCATCCACATGTTCCCGGGCATCGTCGTGCGCCTCGAGGAATCGGCGCACATCGGACACGGCGCGGTGGTGCACGGCGCGCACATCGGGCGCAACGTGCTCATCGGGATGAACGCGGTGGTGATGGACCGCGCCGACATCGGCGACGAGAGCATCGTGGGGGCGCTCTGTTTTGTGCCCGCCGAGATGCAGGTGCCGGCGCGCTCGGTGGTCGTCGGCAATCCGGCAAGGGTCGTCAAGCAGGTGAGCGACGAGATGCTGGCGTGGAAGTCGGAGGGGACGGCGCTGTACCAGGCGCTTCCCTCCCGGCTGCGGGCGTCATTGCAGGCGTGCGAACCGCTGCGCGAGGTCCCAGCCGGCCGCGCGCAGCAGGTGGCCAGTTACCAGACGTGGAACGCCGCGCAGCGCGAGTGACGCGCGGCGCATGATGTGGCGCCGTGGCGCGCCGCGACAGGAGACTCACCGATGATTGCCCCCAGTTCGTTTCCCGCCCCGCTCGACCTTTCGGGCGACGCGCCGCGCGCGCTCTTCAGCTACGTGGGCGACGCGTGGGTGCGCGGCACGGGCAGGTCCACCGCGCTGCACCACGCCGTCACCGGCGCGGTGATCGCCGAGACGAGCACCGGCGGCATCGATTTCAAGGCGATGGTGGAGCACGCGCGCACCGTGGGCGGGCCCGCCTTGCGCTTGATGACCTTTCACCAGCGCGCGCGCATGCTCAAGGCGCTCGCGCAGTACCTGATGGCGCGCAAGGATGCCTACTACGTGGTGTCGGCGGGCACCGGCGCGACGAGGCGGGATGGCTGGGTGGACATCGAGGGGGGCATCGGCACGCTGTTCGCGTACGCATCGCGCGGGCGCCGCGAGTTCCCCGACGAGAGCTTTCACGTGGACGGCCCCACCGAGCCGTTGTCGAAGGGGGGCACGTTTGTGGGGCGGCACATTTGCGTGCCGCTCGAGGGCGTGGCGGTGCACATCAACGCCTTCAACTTCCCGGTGTGGGGGATGCTCGAGAAACTGGCGCCGACGCTGCTGGCCGGCGTGCCGCTCATCGTGAAGCCGGCGACCGTCACGAGCTTTCTCACGGAGGCAGTGTTCGCCGGGATGATCGAGAGCGGCATCCTGCCGGCGGGCAGCGTGCAGCTGCTGTGCGGGAGCGCCGGCGACCTGCTGGACCATCTGGACGAGCAGTGCGCGGTGGCGTTCACGGGCAGCGCCGGCACCGGGCGGATGTTGAAGCAGATGCCGGCGATCGTGCAGCACAACGTGCGCTTCAACTGCGAAGCCGACTCGCTCAACTTCTCGATGCTCGGCCCCGACGCGGCGCCGGGCACCGAGGAGTTCGACCTGTTCATCAAGGAAGTGGCGAACGAGATGACGACGAAGGCCGGGCAGAAGTGCACCGCCATTCGCCGCACCATCGTGCCCGCGTCGATGATGGAGGACGTGCAGCGCGCGCTCGCCAAGCGGCTGGGTGGCATCGTGATCGGCGATCCGGCGGTGGAGGGCGTGCGCATGGGCCCGCTGGCGGGTCGCACGCAAGTGGGCGAGGTGCGGACGGCCGTGGAGGCGATCACCAAGGACGCCGAACTGGTGTTCGGGGCGCTCGACGATGTGCAGGTGACCGGCGCGGACGCGACGTCGGGGGCCTTCTTCCCCATCCTGCTGTTCGCGTCGAGCGACCCGGTGCATCGCACGACGCCGCATGACGTGGAGGCGTTCGGCCCGGTGAACACGCTGATGCCGTACCGGTCGGTGGACGAGGCCATTGCGCTGGCCAAGCGCGGGCGCGGCTCGCTGGTGGGGTCGGTGTTCACCGGCGACGACGCCGTGGCGCGCACCGTGGCGCTGGGCACGGCCGCGCATCACGGGCGGCTGCTGCTGGCCAACCGGTTCACGGCGAAGGAAAGCACCGGGCACGGATCGCCGATGCCCGGCCTCGTGCACGGAGGGCCGGGGCGCGCCGGCGGCGGCGAGGAGTTGGGCGGCGCCCGCGGCGTGCTGCACTACATGCAGCGCACCGCCCTGCAGGGATCACCGACGACGCTCTCGCATGTGGTGCGCGAGTACATGCCCGGCGCCGCGACCCTCGGCGACGCGATACACCCGTTCCGCAAGCACTTTGAGGAACTCGCCATCGGCGAAACGCTGGTCACCGCGTCGCGCACGATCACGCACGAGGACGTCGATCGCTTTTCGGACCTCTCGGGCGATCACTTCTACGCGCACCAGAGCGACGAGCTGGCGCGGCAGGGGGTGTTCGAGAAGAAGGTCGCGCACGGCTATTTCGTGCTCGCGGCGTCGGCCGGGTTGTTCGTGGACCCGGCGCCGGGTCCGGTGCTGGCCAACTACGGGCT
>CAYHCW010000262.1:0-4933 GCA_964355025.1 uncultured Gemmatimonas sp.
GCGGGCACTATGGCTGCGGCGGCGTGAAGGCGGCGCTCGACGACGCGCGGCTCGGACTCATCGACAACTGGCTGCGCCACGTGCAGGACGTGCAGCAGAAGCACCTCGCGGCGCTGGCGACCTGTGCCGGCCCCACCGAACGGCTGCGGCGGCTCTGCGAGCTCAATGTCGTGGAGCAGGTGCGCAACGTCTGCGAGACCACCGTGGTGCGCGACGCGTGGCAGCGCGGCCAGGCGCTCACCGTGTACGGCTGGATCTACGGACTCAGCGATGGCCTGCTGAAGGACCTGGGCCTGTCCGCCAGCAGCTGGGCGGAACTCGAGAGGCAGGCTGCGGCCGCCGCCGCACTCGGCGGATCAGCGGCGCCGACCAGCCGCACCGACTAGCGCCCGCGCCGCGCCCGAAACCGGCGCTTGGCCTCGCCGAAGGTGACCAGCTTGCGCTGCTCTTCATCATAGAGGGCGAGGCGCAGCACCTTCACCGCGTCGGCCATCTGCAGCACCGGGGCCAGCTGGAACATCGGGTGCGAATAGTGCGCGGCCTCGAGCCGGTAGTTCGGCACCTTGGGCGCCAGGTGATGCACGTGGTGCAGGCCAATGTTGCCCGTGAACCACTGCAGCACCCGGGGCAGCTTCAGGTACGAGCTGCCACGGATGGCCGCGTTGGCGTAATCCCACTCCTCGTGTTCGGCCCAGTACGCGTCCTCGAACTGGTGCTGCGCAAAGAACAGCCAGATGCCGCCGAGCACCGACAGGTAGTACGCCGGCAGGTAGGTGGTGAGCACCGTCTTGGTGCCGAGCAGCAGCACGAAGATGGCGATGAAGCCGATGACCGCGATGTTCGTCAGGATGACGCTGCTCAGTTCGTCCTTGGCCGCTTCCTTGCCGCGCGACGGCCAGCGCTGGTGCAGGAAGAAGTAGACGGGACCGATGGTGAGCAGGAACACCGGCGTGCGCACGAGCCGATAGCCGAGGCGCGCGAGCCACCCCTTGGAGAAATACTCCTGCATCGTCAGCGTGTAGATGTCGCCGGTGCCGCGGCGGTCGAGGTCGCCCGACGAGGCGTGGTGCAGGGCATGTTCGCGGCGCCACTTGGAGTATGGCATGAGCGTGAGGAAGCCCGTGATGACCCCGACGATGTCGTTGGCGCGCCGGCTCGTGAAGTACGAGCCGTGCCCGCAGTCGTGCATGATGATGAAGGTGCGCGTCAGCAGGCCGGCGGTCGGCAGCGACAGGGCGAGGGTCAGCAGGTACGACACCTTGCCGGCCCAGTACAGGCCCACGAGCGCGACGACGAGCAGCGACAGGGTGGAGACCAACTGGAAGATCGAGCGGCCGCGTTCGGCGTTCGCGAAAGGGGCCACGATCGAGCGCCAATTGCGCGGAACGGTCGGGCTCGACTCTGGGGCGGACGCTGAATCGGTAGCAGCCATGCCGTTGGATCCTTGGTTGAAAATGCGCATCCTAGAAGCTTAGTCCGATCTGGTGAGGGTCACCACTGCCACCAAGCAGGCATTTCCCTGATCATCGGCTTCTGGTCAGTGTCAGTTAACGAGTCATCACAACAAATAGTAGATCTTCCGCCAAGCAAGAGGCCCGGCGGACTGTCCTGTCCGCCGGGCCCCCGATTCACCTGCTCGCGCTGCCGCGAGGCACGCCGTGCTACTTCTTCTTCCCCTTCTTCGCCGGCAGCGCCGGGGCATCGACCAGCACCATTGTTCCCTTCTTTTCGAACTCGTGCTTCACGTTGCCGCTCGCCTCGAGCGCGGCGACCGCGTCGCCCGACGATTCCAGGGAGGCCGTCATCGTGATGGGCCGCTGATTGAGGCTGCTGTCACGGGTCGCAATGTCGACGCCGTACCAGAGCTTGATGCCCTTGAGGACCTTCTCCAGCGGCTGGTTGGTGACGACGAACTTGCCGTCCACCCAGCTGAACTCTTCGGCGGCCTGATCAGCGGCGACGTCGGCGAATGCGCCTTCCTTGTTCACCTGCACGGCGGCGCCGGCTTCCAGTGATTTTTCCAGCACGGCGCCCCGGACGGTCACCTTGCCGCGGGTCACACTGATCAGCGCGGTGCTGTCGTCGTCGAAGTGGCGTACCGCGAAGTCGGCGTCCTGCGCGACGATCCACGCCTCGCCCACCTGAATCAGCAACGGCGTCGTGCCAGTCGGGGCGCTGAAGGCGGCCGCTCCGGTGACCTTGAGGGCACGGAAATCCTGCGGGAAGTGCGAGGTGAGTTTCACGACACTGCTCGCCCCCATGCTCACGACCGTGCTGTCCTCGAGCGTCACCTTGCCGCGCTGGCCGTTCTTGGTCACCATCGGGCGGGCATCTTCGCGGGCCAGGGCCTGTGCGGCCTTGGTCGACTCGGAACCCTTGTTGAGGTACCAGAGCCCTGCGGCAATGACGAGCGCGACGACGACGATGCCGATCTTGGCGCCCATCGACATCTTCACTTCCGGGGCCACGTGCAACTTGTGGTGGGTAGCGGGCATTACATCCTCCTGGCTGGGTTGAGTGTTGCAGGCGCAGCCGTAGTTGTCTGCGACGGGGGAACCGCGGCGGGCGGGCACTCACCGAACGTCACCAAGGGCGCGCCCGTGACGGCGCGTGCCGCGCGCAGTAGCTTCAGCGCGACTGATTCCGAGGTGAGCGATGATCCAAATAGCGCCAATAGTTCTCCTGGCGGCAGCCCTGTTCCCACAAGGAAAATGGCAGGAAATCGGCAAGACGTCCACTGGCAGCGCCGTGTTTCTTGATCCGCGTTCCGTCCGAAAAGGGGCCGATGGCATCATCACGGCCTCCATTCGCGCGGTCTACTCGCCGCCGCTGGACACGCCGAAGGGCAAGGTGCCCAGTTCGCGCGCGGTGGCGATGTTCGACTGTGCCGCCATGCGCGTCGCTACCAAGCAAAGCGTGCTGTACCTCAACGAGGCGAAGGACGTGGCGTACAGCCGGCGCGTCATCGCCAAGCCGGGCTTCGGCCCGGCGCTGTCGAGCACCTATGCCGACGTCGCCCTCAAGCACCTGTGCAAGAAGCCGTAACCCTCCGGCCCCCAGGACCACCTTCCGCCTGAGCGCGTCCTCGTGAGTACTCCACCGATTCTCCTCGCCGACAGTCACTGGCCGGCGGTCGACGCGACGCCCTACGACATTGCCATCCTGCCGTGGGGGGCGACCGAGCCGCACAACCGGCACCTGCCGTACGGCACAGACAACCACGAATGCGACGGCATTGCCGCGGAATGCGCACGGCGCGCCTGGGCGCGCGGCGCGCGGGTGGTGGTGCTGCCCACCGTGCCGTTCGGCGTCCAGACGGGGCAACTCGACCTCAAGCTGGCCATCAACCTGAACCCGAGCACACAGGCGCGGGTGCTGGCCGACGTCATTGCCTCGGTGGAGCGCGCGGGAATCCGGAAATTCGTGCTGTTCAACGGGCACGGCGGCAACGACTTCAAGCAGATGCTGCGCGAGCTGCAGCCCACCACGCCGGTTTTCCTGTGCACGCTCAACTGGTGGCAGGTGGTAGATGCCGCGCCGTACTTCGACACGCCAGGCGATCACGCCGGCGAGCTGGAGACGAGCGTGATGCAGCACCTGCACCCAGACAGCGTGCGGCCGCTGAGCGAGGCGGGCGATGGCGCCGAGAAGCGGCCGACGATCACGGGACTGCGCGAGCGCTGGGTGTGGGCCCAGCGGCCGTGGACGACCGTCAGCGCCGACACGGGCATTGGCGACCCGCGCGCCGCCAGCGCGGACAAGGGTGCGCGCTACGTGGATGCCGTGGCGGAGCGGGTGGCGCAGTTCCTCGTGGAGCTGGCGCAGGCAAATCCGGCGACGATGTACAAATGAGACTCGTGGTGCTGCTCGCGTGGGCGCCGCTCGTGTTCGGCGTGGCCTGCGGAAGGAACGCGCCGCCGCCCGTGCCGGCTGGCACGGCGGGCGCGTCAGGACCTTTGGCCCCTGTGCGGGTGCGCGGCACGCTGCTGGTGCACGACAGCGCGCTCGTGATGGTGGCTTGCGGCACCACTGCAGAGCGTCCGCTGACCGTGCTACCGGCGTCGCAGTTGGAGGCGGCGATGGTGGCCGTGGCCGGCGGCGTGCGTGACTCGATGTATGTGGAGTTGCTGGCCGACACGACCGGTGCTCGGCTCGTGGCGCGCGAGACGCTGTTTGCGTCGTCGTTCGCCGAAGGGTCCCGCTGCGACGCGCCGCGCTATCCGTATGAGGTCGAGGCGCTGGGCACCGAGCCGTTCTGGCGCGTGACGCTCGACGGCACGCAACTGGTGCTGGAGCGCCCGGAGAATCCGCTGGAGCAGGCGTTCGCGGCTGACGCGCCGGTGACGCGCGGCGCCCTGACGACGATCTCGGCGCGGCGCGATAACGGCGAGGAGCGCGAGATCAAGATTGGCTTGTTGCGCGAAGCCTGCCGCGACGGGATGAGCGATGCGTGGTATCCGTATCGCGCCGAAGTGCGCTTTGGTCTCACGGCGATGCACGGCTGCGCGCGGCGATAGCCAGATCCAGCGGGCGCCCGGCGCGTTCCTCGCCCCCACTGGCCCGCGACCGCCCGGGCGAGTAATCTTAGTACTGAGATGACAACGACGACGGCTCCCCACGCAGCCAAGCCGACCGACGCGGCGACGGCGACGGCACTCAAGCTCTATGTCGTGCTCGCGCGCGCGCAGCGCGCCATCGGCGAGCGCACGCAGGCGGACCTCGAGCCGCACGGCGTGACGATCACCGAGTTTGCCATCATGGAGGCGCTGTACCACAAGGGTCCGCTGCTGCTGGGCGAGGTGCAGCGCAAGATCCTCGTGTCGAGCGGCGGCATCACGTTCCTGGTGGACAAGCTGGCCGACCGCGGGTTCGTGGAGCGGAAGCTGTGCCCCACCGACCGGCGGGCGCGCTACGCGGCGCTCACCCGCAAGGG
>CAYHCW010000263.1:0-4913 GCA_964355025.1 uncultured Gemmatimonas sp.
TAGCGGAAGAGCCCGAGGTCGAGCGTGGGCAACCCGGCGGGGAGTGTCGCACTCCACCGCACGCCGTTCCGGTCGATGCTCAGCCCCGGCTCGACGGCCGCATTCGACGGATTCCCGAAGACCACCGCGCGCGCGACGTCGTTCATCAGGTACAGCGCGGCCGCGGCGGTGATGCGTGAATTCCTCGGGCTGCGCAGGTCGACGGTGAATCCGAGGTTCAGCAGGTCGAAGGTTGCCACGCCGCCAAAGTCGACCTCGGTGGCGGCGTTGTCGCCGATGACGAGCCCCGTGCCGAATGCGACGGACGGCGCGTCCACCTGCGACGTCCATCCCGCACCGTCGGCGCGCACGCGCACGGTGAAGGGGGCATTCTGCGCGAACGGCGTGGGAAGCGAGAGCGAGCCGCCAAGGTCAGCCCCCAACCGTCCGCCCTGCGAGCTGAACGCGAGGGACGTTAGCGACAGTCGGTTGGCCAGCAGCCCGATGGACGCCCCGAACTGCACCCTGCCCCCCAACACCTCGCCCGTCGAACGCAGCACGAGCCCCTCCATGGCGAGGTTCGAGCGCCCGAGCATCGACAGCGCGCCATCGATGGTGAGCGAGAGCACGCCCGCCGTGTAGGTGGCCGCGATCTGCGACGTGCGCAGCGAAAGCAGGTTCTCGAAAATCGAGACGGTCTGCGGCGCGTTGGAGCTGGCCGTGACAAACACGCCGTTGGTGGCAATGCGCAGCTCGTCGATGGCCACCGAGACGCCGTCGCCGAGCGCCTGCGGAAAACGCACCGCCCCGCGCAGAACCAGCGCGAACGACTGGTTCTGCGCCTGCACGGTGACGCCCTGCGCGGCGTCTGGCGCCAGCACGGCCACCCCGATGGGCACCTCGGGGAGCTGCTGGGCCGAGGCGGTCAGCTGCCACTGGCCGCTCGCGACGTTCCAGCTCGCCGAGACGGGAATCGTGGTTGTCGGCGAGCCTGCCGCGCCGAGGCGCGCCACCGCGTCGAGCCGCGCGCAGAGCGTGCGCGCGGCAGGGTTGGCCTCGACGCCGAGCAGGCGCACCGTGAGCGCGCCGGCGGCGTACGTCTGTTCCGCCACCGCCGCGCCCGCGCCGCTGCACGACCCGGACACCAGTGACCCGGCAAATCCGGTGGACGCCAGCGTGAGGTCGCCGGAAGGGAGCGCAAGGTCGGAGAGTCCGGGGAGACCGGGCACCGAGACGGCCGCGCGCATGCGCAGCACGCCCGCCACGGGGCCGAACGCGAATGACCGGATCTGCAAAGGCAGCTCGCCGGCCGGCAGCGACAAGGGCGTGGCGCCGAGCGACGCGGTGAGCGACCCGCCGGTCACGCGCCCGGCGTTGTCGATGGTGATGGACCCCACCATGGGAACGACCGCGCCGCCAAGCGCAGGGATTACGATGTCGAGCGGCGTGGCTGCCGTGGTGAAGGTCACGGCGTTGCCGGCGGCCGCCACCGTACCGGCCACGGGTTGGCCGCCCACGCGCAGTCGCGCGTAGGCGATGTCGAGCGACGGCAGCGCCACCACGTCGGGGAGCGCCGGCGCGACCCCCTCGAGATGGAGCCCCAGCGAGTCGATCCAGGCGCGCCGCGCCGCATTCGCGCCGGCGCCCTCGTGCAGGTCAGCACGCCCGGTGCTCACCGCGCCGGGATTCACGGCAAAGCGGAAGTCGCCACTGAGCCGCACGTCGAGTCCGTTGGCGGTCGCGCCGGGGGCGGCGAGGTTCGCGGCGAGCGCGCCGCCGGCCGACAGCCCGCCCGCGTCGAGCAGCGCATCGACGAGCGGCAAGGTGACGAGCCCGCTGTTGGCCACGCGCCACCCGTCGGCGCCCAGCGCGAGGGGCAGCGTGCCGAGCACGCGCGCACTGCCACCGACGATGCGCAACGCGGCGGCGTCGAGGCGCAACGAGTCGAAGCGGATGCTCGCGTTGGTGCCCGTCACGGTGCCGGTGCCGGTGAAGGTCGCGCCCGACGGGTCGAGGAGCGCCCTCGGCACCTGCACCGCGAGCACCCCCGCACCACTCGGCACGCGCCACGCGAACGGGGTCGTCACCTCGATGCGGCCGCTGACGAGTCGCACGCGCCCGAGGTCGAAGACCACGGCACCGCTGCCCGACGGCGTCGCCGCCGCCTGCGGCGCAACCAGTCGCCCGCCCGCGCGTCCCTGCCACGTGACGGTGTCGGGACGCACGACCACCGCCCCCATGCCGAGCGTGACCTCGAGCGCGCCCACGCGTGCCGTCGCCTGCACCGCCATCGTGTCAGTGCCGCTGAGCGCGCCGGTGGCGACATCGAGTGCGAGGAGCGACGTGAAAGGCCACGCATCGGCCGCCGACTGCAGGGCGGCGGGGCGCGCGACGCTCACCTGCGCCCGCAGCGCAAAGGCATCGGCGCGCCCCGCCGCGCAGGCGGGGAGCACGGGGGTGACGGCGCCAATGCGGAACTGCACCCCGGCTTGTGTCAGCAACGCCGGCCGCGCGAGCGGTCGCGCCGGGCTGCTGCCGCAGACCGTGGAGTCGGCACGCCACACCAGTTGCGCCGTGAACCGCTCGGCGCGCAGCGCGGGCACGCGATCGTACTGCAGGGTGGCGGCGGCGCTGAGTGACGCGGGGGAGACGCGCTCGACATCGCGCCACGAGACGCGCCACGACGGGACGTTCCATGCGGTGATGCGCCCCACGACGCCCGGCGTCAGTGATGTCGCTGGGCCAGCCTGCACTACGCGCGCCGCGCTGACGGAGAGTTCGCGCTCGGTCAGCAGCACGCTCGGCAGCGGCACCTCGAGCGTGCCCCCGGCACGCAGCGGCAACAGCAGGCGCCCCACCGCGACGGAACGCAGCGTAAAGCCACCGGCCGCCGTCCAGGCGAGGCGTCCCACCTCCAGGGAGTCGAGGCGCACCCGCGAGTTCGACGGTGCGCCAGGCCCGGTCACCGCGGTCACCGCCGCGGCGGCGACGACCGCGAGCACGCCCTCGCCGCCGTCGGGCACGCGCAGCGTGACGGGGCGCGCGAGCCCAGGCGCGCGATACTGGGCGTTAATGAGCAGGTCGCGCTGCACGACACCACCGGCGAGCGGAATGCGCACCGAGCCGCTGATGCGCGTCACCGCCAACTGCATGGCACCGCCGCTCACCAGGTCGAATGTCGAAGGCGTGATGAAGCGCACATCCACCGTGCCAGCCGCCTCCCCCTGCTCATTGACCGCGAGTGCCACGGCGGATCCGACGCGCCGGCCGAACAGCCGCACGCCCGCGTACAGCGTTGCCTCGGGCGACACAGGGTCGCCGCGCACCACCAGTGAATCCACTTCGGCCGGGACGGCGGCGAGCAGCGCGACCCGACGCGCGTCGCCGGCGGTAAAGGCCACCGACACCGTACCAGCCGTGAGCCGCTCGCTGCGCGTGTCGTAGCGCACCGACGCGAAGCGCGCCACGCCGCCGAGACCACCGAGAAGGTCGAACGGGACGCCGCCGGCCGCGTCCACCGGCGTGAGCTCGAGCGTGCGGGCATCCACGCGCCGCGCACGTGCCCGCGGGCTCCCCCCCGCGTCCTGCAGCCGGAGCGAGCCGCCGGGGACGAGAATCAGCGCCGGCAGGTCGAGCGGCGCCGGCCGCGCGGAGTCAGCCTGCACGACGGTTGCGGCCGCGATCGGGCGTTCGACGAACGCCGCGCGCCCCAGTGTTCGCAGCGAGTCCTGTTCGAACGTGCCGGACAGCGAACCGGTGACGGCCTCGACCGCCACCATGCTGCCATCCGGCTTGCGCACCGTGCAGATGCCGCCGATGCGGGCGGTATCGAGCGGCCAGTCGAGCCGAGTGACCGTCAGGCGTCCGTGCGCCGCCGGGACGGCGATGCCCTGCACGCACGCCGACACGTGCGCGACACCCGCGATACCAGAGAGGTCCGCGACCCAACCCGTGCCGCCGTCGCGCCACGGCAGGCGCGACGCGCCCCAGCGCACGGCCCGTGGTCGCACGCGCACGTTACCACCGGTGAACGACGGCACCTCGAACGCACCGCCGTCACGCTCGACGGCGGGGAGTTCCAGCGCGTCGGGCGTCAGCACCACCGAATCGACGGCCGCGATGGCGAGGCCCATGACTGGAACAGCGACGTCCGTCCGCGTGACCACGCGCACGTCCCAGCCGGCCGCGCGCGTCCACGAGACCGCGGGCGCGGCCACCGACCGAATGCGCAGCCGCAGCGCGCCCAGCGCCAGTGTCGGTGCGGCATTCGGCAGGCGCAGGGAGAAGCCCGAGAGCCCAGCGACGCGCGCGAATCTGCCGTTCAGGCGCTGCGGCCCCTTGGCGCCGACAAATGGGATGGTCGCGTCAAGTCCGAGTGCGAGGTCCGCGCTCACCACCTCGCTGCGCGCGGTGCGCAGGCGACCACGCACATCGACCAGGGCGAGCGTCGCCGAATCCGGCCGCGCGCTGCATGCAAAGTCGGCGACGGCCACCGAGTCGGTGACGCGAAGCGTCGAGGGGGCGCACGGCGCGGGACGACCGAACAGCTCGACAGCGGCGTCCACCTGCGGCGCAGTACCGGCGCGCACGATGCGCACGGAGCGGACCAGCACGGCCGCCGTGTCACTGCCGATGCGGGCCAGCGGTGCGCCCCCGGTTGCCGGGGCCTCGAGCAGCGCACGACCAGGCGCCGTGCCGCCCGTGGCTCGCAACTCGACACCGCCCACCGTGAGCACTCCCGCAAACGCCACCGACCCGTCTGCCGCCCGGCGCATGCGCTCGATGCGCGCGCCGGGAGCCAGATCCAGGCCCACCGGCGCCTCGATCTCGCCACCGACGACGCGTGGGCGCCCCGGCGCGCGCTGAATCACGAGGTCGCGCACGCTGGCCGACAGTTCGCGCGCGGCCGCGCCCGGCAGCGTGAGGCGCACGGG
>CAYHCW010000264.1:0-4913 GCA_964355025.1 uncultured Gemmatimonas sp.
CCTAGCACCTAGCACCTAGCACCTAGCACCTAGCACCTAGCACCTAGCACCTAGCGCGACGCGGCGGCGAGCCAGCGCTCGTGCGCAGCGGCGGAGTCGGGGCGCCCCACCGCGCGCCAGGCGCGCGCGTACAGCTGGTGCACGTCGCGTCGCGTGCCGTACAGGTGCACGCTCTCCAGCGACCCACGGCTCGCCTGCCGCAGCAGTTGCAGCGCATCGGCGGGGCGGCGCTCGCGCAGCAGCACGTCGATGAGGGCATTGGTCGTGCGGGCGTAGCTCCCGGTGGGGCTCCAGCGCGCGAGGAGCAGTTCCCGGCGGGCGGCCGGCAGGTCGCCGCGCGACAGGTACTGCAGGCCCCGCAAATGATGGTGCAGCACGCGGTCGCGCCCGTACGCGCTCTGGGCGCCCCACGCCTCCACTTCGCGAATGCGCCGGGCGAGGTCGTTGGTGTCGCCGGCTGCCACCCAGGCATCGGCGGCCAGCGTCCCCGCCCACGCGCGCAGTCGCCCCATGCGGTGTGACGACGACACAGACCCCGCGCTGACTGAGATCGAATCGAAGAGCAGTGCCGCCCGGCGCGCGTCGCCGGCCTCGAGGAAGGCCTGCGCCCGCTGCAAGTGGAACGTGGCGTACGCGGGGCGCTGGGCCGCGGGGAGCGCGTCGAAGAACCGACGAAGCCTCGCCTCGGCGTCCGCCGGGCGTCCCGCATTGCGCTCCGCGATGGCGGAAAACCAGATGGCCTGCCGCCGCCGCCCCGCTGAGGGGTGCCGCAATTCCGGCTCGAGCGTGCGCAACGCCGCGCCCGGCGCGCCGCGGCGAAGCTGCCAGACCGCCTCGTAGACCCCCGCGTACTCGTCGGCCGGGTTCAGCGCGACGGCCCGACGCGCGGCGGCGGCAGCGACGGCCAGGTCATCGGCGGTCTGCGCCACCGACGAGACGGCCGCCGACGCACGCCCCCCCTGCGGCTGCAGCCGTTCCCACTCGCGCGCCACCTGCATGGCCGCGTCCAGCGAATCAGCCAGCAGCAACGCGCTGATCAACCCCTCGTAGGCGTCACACGCCAGGCAGCTCGCCTCGATGCCGGAGAGCCCCGGCGCGTCGAGCGCGATGGCACGCCGCAGCGAAGTGACCGCCGGCAAAAAGGCGCCCCGCCAGGTGCGCGCCTGCCCCTGGATGAGGTAGCCGTTGGCATCGAGCGGCCACTTGGCGACGAGCGAGTCGGCGAGCAGTTCCCGCACCGGATCCTCGTCGATCATCGCGCGCCACGCGCGCACCAGCAGGCGCTCGCGTTCGGGGAGTCGTGCCGTGGCGGAGAGCGCCGTGTCGAGCTGTGCGTGCGCCCCGTCCTTGTCGTAGTCGCCGAGGGCCTGCGCGAGGTGCAGGCGCGCGAGCGCAAAGGAGGTATCGACGCGAATCGCCTCGCGCAGCAGCCAGGCCGCGCGCTCGCGGTTGCCGGTGGCGCGCGCGCTCTCACCCTCCTCGAACAGGCGGAAGGCGGGGAGCGATGCCGTCGAGACGCGCGACAGCGGAGACGGCGGAATGGGCTGCGCGAGCAGCAGCGCCACCTCGGCCGTCGCCTGATCGACGGCGGCAAAGAGGTCCGGCGCCTCCACCGAGATGCCGCCGCGCACCCGGCCGTCGCGTCGCGACGTGAGCCGCAAGTCGAGGCGCACGCCGCCGCCGCGGCGTGCCATGGCACCGCCCAGGTCGAACTCAGCACGATCGAGGAGCGCCCGGCTCGTTGCCGTCGCGGTCGACGGCAGGCGTGCACCCGGGAGGATCTCGACCGACGCAATGCGTGCGAGGTTTGTGGCGAGCATCTCATCGACGGGGAGCGTGGCGCGATCGGCGGAATCGGCGGTGAACAGCTCGTGCAGGACAATCAGGCGCGGCCCGCTCGTGTCCCACCTGCTCCACGCGCTGCGCGCGGCAAATGCGGTGGCCGCCAACGCGGCGGCGGCCACGGCGCCCATCGCCCATCGGCGGCGCGTCGACCAGCGCCCCGCGCGCCTCGGCTCGGGCAGGAGCCGGGCAGGGTGCAGCGCGTCGCGCACCACGCGCTCGATGAGCGGGTGCGCCACGCCGTACGGCGCTGCTGGGTGCGAGCCGGCGCGTACGAAGCGCGCGCGCAGCAGGGGGTCGAGCGCGGCGGTCAACGCGTCGGGTGAGAGCGCCAAGTGCCGGGCCAGCTCGGCGGCCGATGCGCGCGTCGGCGAATCGGCGATGAGATCGAGCAGGCGCCGCGCGTCCACCGGCAGCGCGTCGAGCCGCCGCCGCAGCTCGTCGCGCAGGGTGGCGGAGATGGGCAGCGGCGACGGCGCCTCGAGCAGGTCGAGCGCAGTGCCGACAGCACGCACACCCTCCGACGGGCGCAGCGTGTCGCACGCGTCGAGGATCCATTGCGGATGACCCGCCGTCGCAGCCTCCAGTGCCTGCGCGGCCCGCGCGCACGCCGGCTCGGGACGCGTCGTCCGTGCCGCAATCAGCTGCGTGACGGCGGCGACCGACAGGCCACCCAGCTCAAGGCGGCGCGTCCCGCGGGGCGCCGCAAATTCGGTCCAGCACGTCGCGATGGTCATCGCGCGGGGGCACGGCGCCATCAGTGCGTGGCGAAGCGCGGCGTCGGCCTCGCCCCACAGGTCCGCATCATCGAGCACCATCAGCACTGGCCGCTCCGCGGCCACCGCGCGCAGGAGCGCGAGCACATCGGGCACGGCGGGCGAGGCGCCGCTGCCGAGGCAGTCGCGCACGCGCGACACGACGTCCGGCTCCGCGGCCGCGGCGCCGCGCGCGTCGAGCAGCGCACGGGCCACGCGGTGCGCGGCCGGCTCCGCCGTCGAGGTGTCGGTGTGGCCGATCCACAGCAGGCGCCGCTCCGATGCCGGCAGCGCGCGCGCGAAGTCCTCGGCGAGCCGGCTGCGTCCGGAGCCATCGATGCCGGTGACGAGTACGCCGTGCGCCGCGCCGCCCGCGACGCTCCGCCAGGTGGCGGCCAGTTCGGCCAGTTCGCGCTCGCGCCCCACGAGGTCTCCGTGGGCCACGCCCCCGCGGCGGCCGCCGGGCCTCTGCGCCGAGCGGGCATCGCCGGGCAGCGTGCGCGCGAGTTCGACCAGGGGCGTCGTGTCGACGCCGCTCTGCTCGAAGCGCAGCTGGGCGGCGGCGAGTGACGCTGCGGCTTCGCCGGGCGCTCCCGCCCGCCGCAGGGTGCGCACGAGTTGACGTACACTCTCAGTGTCGAGCGGCTGGTCTTCCTCCAGCGCGCGCGAGGCGCGCTCGGCGTCGCTCCAACGTGCCGCTTCCGCGCTGTCGTCGCGCACTCGAGTCACAGCATCGCGCCAGCGCGCGCGGTACGCCGCCCGCCGCGTGGCAACCCAGTCGGCGAATGGCTCGGTCCCTACGGCGTCGAGTCCGTTCAGCACGCGGCTGGGCAGCGGCGGAATCACTTCGGCGCCGTCGATGCGCTCCCGTGGAAGCTCTGCATCGCCGAGGTCGCACTGAAATGCGCCCTGATCCAGCGTGAGACCGACGGTGGTCTCTTTCAGCGCCTCGCCCAGTTCGCGCCGCAGGGCCAGCAAGGCCTGTCGGAGCGAATGGCGCGCGGCCCCTTCGTCGCGCTCGCCCCAGAGCAGGGTTGCAAGCAACTCGCGCGCGGTGGGCACACCGGCGCGCAACGCGAGAAACGCGACGAGCGCCGCTTCCTTTCGGCGAAGCGCTGCCAGCCGCCCATCGATGGTGACTCGAACTTCGTCAAAAAGTGAGATGAATATCATGTGTCAACAGCTTGCCCAGCAATGAGTTGACGGTGCCGTTGACGGACAGTTGCCGCCCACCGTACATTTTGCGTCATCAATATGATGCTAGACGACGAGCCCCGCCGCGAGTCCACTCGACCATCCCGGAGATCCCGCTGAGGGATCTTCGTCGCGGTCTCTGGATGGCTGGGGCGGCGCTGTCGGCGATTTGCGCGCCGGTCGGACCGCTGGCGGCGCAGGTCGCCGGCTGGGACTTGCAGGTCATTCTGTCCCCCACGCTCCCCGCGCGGGTGGACGTGCTCGCCAAGCAGCCCGGCTACCTGACCATCGTCGTCACGTACACCGGTTCGCGGCTCGCGCTGTTTGAGGTGCGGTCGCGGCTGAGCGCGTCATCCGGCCTGAGTGGCAGTGCCTCGAGCGTGCCGCGGTCGGCGCCCGGTCCCGGTACGCACCTGTTCACCAACGCCACGCGCGCGCTGGTGGATGATGTCACGCTACGGCTGCCTCCCGTCTGGAAAGACCTTGCCCAGCGCGGCGGCATGCTGCCCGCCGACCGCTACCAGTTCTGCGCGGCGGTCTACGTGGATGGTCGGGCCGTCACCGGCGAACGCTGCGCCACCACGACAGTGGAATCGCCGCTGCCGCCGGTGTTGCTGCAACCGGCCGAGGGAGTCGACGTGCCCTCGGCCACGCCGGTGTTCAGCTGGACGCCGGCCACGCAGGTCGATGCCACGCGCCGGGTGCGCTACGGCTTGCGCATCGCCGAACTCCCCGCCGGTCGCCTCGCCGCCGAGGCGCTGGGCGCGCTGGCCTGGCACGAGGCGGAGATCGATGGGCGTACGCAGTACGTCTATCCCATCAGCGCCCTGCCGCTCAAGGACGGCGTGTCCTACGCGTGGCAGGTGACGGCGTATGACGCCGATGGTGCGCCGTATGGCACGGGTGGCGGGCGCAGCCAGATGCAGCGGTTCACGTATCGCGATCCGGCCGCGGCAGTTGCGCTCGGTGCGGTTGAACTGGTGGCGGGACTCGCCGAGATTTCCTCGCTGCGCGGTGTCACGGTGGTGGGCGGCGATGCCAATCGGCTGATCGTCACCGGGCAAGTTCCCGTGCGCCTCACGCTGCCGGGCGCGGCCGCGCGCGAACTGTCGGCCAGCGTGC
>CAYHCW010000265.1:0-2720 GCA_964355025.1 uncultured Gemmatimonas sp.
CCAGCGTGAGCAGCGTCACGCGCGTCTTGAGCGACCGCCACATCACGACCTTCGTATGCATATGCCGACGATTCCCTTCTACAAAAGTTTGCGGCGCCGTACGCAGCACGGCGACGCGCGCCAATTGCCGTGCTGAAACTTGGCGAGGATTCTCGCGGTGTGACGCGAGGGTTCGCCTGAGCACTTTGGGGGATTTCCCTCACCGTCGCTGACCGTCTGTCTGTCGGCGCGAGGCCCGTCGCGACCGGTGTTCCACGAACGGTACGCAAGTCGAGGTGGACGCATATCCCCGGCAGAGCAGCAACACCTATCTCTACCTCAACGCGGGGTCCAGCAGTTCGGCGGTCTTCCCCGACCGCCGCACGGGCGCCATCGGCAAGTGCGCGGGCAACTCCTGGTTCTCGCTGCGACCCTTCGTGCGATTCACCAACGGAAAGACCTCGGCGCCGGCCGGCCTCAGGGTGCGCCGGTATACGGCGGACGCCGACAACCATGTTGGCGGCCGCATCAGTTACGGCAACAGTCCCACCGACCAGGTGATACCCGGCGCAGCTGGACCGCAACCGCAGGGCTCACGGTCACCTTTTGACGCTGGCAGTCGTCCACCTGAACAACAGGAGGAGTTCATGGCTGTAGCGGGTCGTACCATTCGACAGGGCCTCATTGTCGGCCTCATCGCCTTTGCCTCGGTTGCCCTGTTCTATGCGGCCTTCGACGTGCTGGCCGCGCGCGGCACGCTCTACACGGTGAACCTGCTCGGCCTGGCCGTGTTCGAGGGGCTGCGTGACCCGTCGGTGCTGCAGCTGCCCATCGCGCCGAATTTCACCGCGATCGCGTATTACAGCGGGCTTCACCTCGTGTTGTCGCTCGTCATCGGACTCATCGTGACGGGACTCGTCGGCCGTGCGTCGAAGGACCCGTCGCAGGCCTCGTTCGCGCTGGCCGTCATCGTCGGCGGCTTCGTGGTGACCATCGCCGTCGTCGGCGTGCTCTCCGAACCCATTCGGCCCGTGCTGCCGTGGTGGTCCATCGTCGTGGCCAACGGAGCCGCCAGCGCCTGCGCCGGCGCCTACCTGGTGCGCGTCCGGCCGGGCATCTGGCGGCGGCTCAACCCGTTCATGAGTTGACGCGCCCGGTGCAACGGTAGCTAACTCAGGTCCGACAGCAGGCGCACCACCTCCGCGGCCCCGGCGGGGCGCCCCGCCGGCTCCTTGGAGAGCAGCCGCAGCACGAACGCCGACACGTCGGCCGGCACATCGGCATTGAGACTCGCCGGCGCGGGCGCCTCGTCGCGCATCAAGTGCGCGATGATGGAGACGATGGTTGTCCCCTGGAAGGGCAGACGGCCGGTGAGGCACTCGAACAGCACCACGCCCATCGAGAAGAGGTCCGCCCGCTCATCGAAGTCCTCGGCGAGCAGCTGCTCCGGCGCCATGTACGACGGTGTCCCCACCAGCGTCCCCACTTCGGTGAGGTGCGTCTGGTGCCCCTGCAGGCGGGCCACGCCGAAGTCCATCACCTTGAGCACGCCATTGGCGTCGAGCAGCAGGTTCTGCGGCTTGATGTCGCGATGGATGACGCCCTGCTCGTGCGCGGCGGTGAGCGACTGCGCCAGCTGGCTGGCGATCGCGAGCGTCGGCGCCACGCCCAGCTTGCCTCGCGTGTCGAGCAGCGACCGCACCGTGATGCCCTCGACGTACTCCATCGTGAGGTAGTACACGCCGTCCTGCTCCCCGATGTCGTGCGTGCGCACCACGTGCTTGTTGCTGATGTGCCGCGCCAGGCGAATCTCGGACTTGAAGCGCTCGAGCACGCCCGGGTCGAGGAGCGTCTCGGCGCGCAGCGTCTTGATGGCCACCTGCTCGTTGAGCTGGCGGTCGAGCGCGCGGTACACCATCCCCATTCCCCCACGGCCGATTTCCCCGCGGATTTCGTAGCGATCGGCGAAGACGGCGCCCGATGGCAGCGTCGGCGCCTCGCTGGCCTCCACGGCGCCCGTCGAGCGCGTGGCGTCGGCGATTTCCCGGCGCAGCGCTTCCACCTGGTCCCGGAGGCGCGCCTCGCGCGCGCGGACGTGGTCGGCCATTGCGTCGAAGACGCGCGCCAGCCGGCCCAGTTCGTCGCCGCGGTGCGCCACGGCGGCGAGGTCGCCGCTCGCGTACGTGCCGGCCTCCACCGCGGTGGCCGCCTGGATCACGCGCTCCACCTCGCGCAGGTACTCCAGTTCCACGTCCCGCAGCCGCTTCTTCTCGAGGCACGCCCCGATGCGCGCGCGGAGGAGCACGGGGTCGAACGGCTTGGGCAGGTGGTCCTCGGCGCCGCGCTCGATGCACCGCACCACGCTGGCCACGTCGTCGAGCGCCGAGATCATGATGACGGGGATGTCGCGCGTCGCCGGGTTGGCCTTGATGCGCTCCAGCACCGCCAGCCCGTCGAGGTCAGGCATCAGCACGTCGAGCAGCACGAGGTCGAACGGCGTGTCGCGCAGCCACGCCAGCGCGGCGTGCCCGCCGGCGGCGCATTCCACCGTGTGGCCCTGACGCTGCAGCCGGCGGTCGAGCACGGCGCGGTTGTCCTCCTGGTCGTCGACGACGAGGATGCGCGCCGGCTGCACCGCCCGGTGCGCGCCGTGGTCGTCGAGCGTCGGATGCTCCACCGTGAAGGCCAGGCGCGAGGCTCCGCCGCCGTGCGGAAGTTCGACCATCAACAACCGCGCCGCG
>CAYHCW010000265.1:2820-4906 GCA_964355025.1 uncultured Gemmatimonas sp.
CGCGCCGCGCAGTGACTCGAACTCCGCGTCGGTGATTTCGCCGCGCGACGGCGGCACCGCGGCATTGATGATCGCCAGCAGGTCACGCCCGGCCGCCAGCGTGCGTTCCAGCGCCTCGCGACGCTCCATCGTCACCGCATCCTCGAGCAGCATCTCGCTGTACCCGATGATCAGGTTCAGCGGGGTGCGCAGCTCGTGCCGAAGCTCGGCCACCGCCTCGGGCGTGGTCAGTCCGTTCATTCCGTCGTGCCCAGCAGCGCCTGGATCTTGCCGAGGAGGCGGTCCAGCTCCACCGGCTTGGTGTCGTAATCGTCGCAGCCGGCCGCCATCGCCTTCTCACGGTCGCCCGACATTGCGTGCGCCGTGAGGGCGATGATCGGTACGCGCGTGCCGGCGCCCGCCTCGGCCTCGCGCACCCGGCGCGTCGCCTCCCATCCGTCGATTTCCGGCAGGCTCATGTCCATGAGGATCAGGTCGTAGCCGCCGGCGATCGCCATCGCGACACCCTCGTGGCCATCCACGGCCAGCTCCACGACAAATCCCTTCCGCAGCAGCCGGCGCGACAGCATGTCGCGGTTCATTTCGTTGTCCTCGACCAGCAGGATCCTCGGCATGCGCTATCCCTCCTGAGCGTGGTCGACGCCGTTGATTGGTACCAGGTCGCGAAGCGAACGCAGCAGCTCGTCTGCATTGAGCGCTCCCTTCTGCAGCACGCCCTGCACGTCGCCGTTGAGCGCGTGCCGCTCCTCGCTCGTGAGCTCCTTCGCCGTGATCACGACCACCGGAATGCCACGCCACGCCTCGTGCCGGCGCAGCTCGGCGGCGAATTGGCAGCCATCCATCACCGGCATCATCAGGTCGAGGAGGATCAGCGACGGCACACGGCGGCTCACGGCGTCGAGGCCGGCCCGGCCATTTTCCGCCTCGTCCACGTGCCACCCATCGGCCTCCAGCTGACGGCGAAGCAGGTCGCGCGTATCGACGTCGTCCTCGACGATGAGCACGTCGTGGGCGCCGTTGCGGCGATAGCGCGCCACCAGGGCCCGCAGGCGCTCGCGGTCGAGCGGCTTGGTGAGGTACTCGGTGGCGCCAAGGGCAAATCCCAGCCGTCGGTCATCCAGCATCGTCAGCATGATCACGGGTACGTCGGCGAGCAACGGGTCGGCCTTGAGCTCGGCGAGCACCGCCCAGCCGTCCATGCGCGGCATCAGCACATCCAGCGTGATGGCATCGGGCGGGTCGCTCCGCGCGAGCGCGAGCCCCTCGGCGCCGTCCGCTGCCTCGAGCACCCGAAACCCCTCGTCCTCGAGCACGCGGCGAATCAGCTCGCGCGCCTGCGCGTTGTCGTCGATCACGAGCACGGTGCCGGCGCGGCCGGTCTCGAGCACGGTCGTCCGCTGCCGCGCGGCCTCGGCCTCCGGCGTGACCGCCGGCAGCCGGATCGTGAACGTGGAGCCGTGCTGCACCTCGCTCGTCACGGTCACATCACCGCCCATCATCCGGGCGAACCGCCGGCTGATGGCCAGGCCGAGTCCCGTGCCGCCGTACTTCTTGGTGGTGGACGACTCCGCCTGCGCAAACGCCTCGAAGAGCTTCCCCATCTGCTCCGGCGTCATGCCGATGCCCGAATCGGTGACGTGAAAGGAGATGGCGTCGACAGTGCCAGCCACCGCCACGCGTTCCACCGCCAGCGTAATCGTCCCGCCCTGCGTGAACTTGCACGCATTGGACAGCAGGTTCAGCAGCATCTGCCGCACCTTGGTGAGGTCGGCGCGCATCACGCCCGGCTGCTCCATGCGCAGCACGAGCCGGTTGGCGTTCTTGTCCACCAGCGGCCGCACGGTGGTCGCCACGTCCTCAACCATCGCCGCGACCTCAAACTCCTCGAGAAACAGCTCGGTCTTGCCCGCCTCCACCTTGGAGAGGTCGAGAATGTCGTTGATCAGCGCGAGCAGGTGACGTCCGGCGGAACGGATCTTCTCGAGATCCGGCGCCAGCTCGTCGTGCCCGATGTCCGCCACTTCCTCGGCAAGCATCTCGCTGTAGCCGATGATGGCGTTGAGCGGCGTGCGCAGCTCGTGGCTCA
>CAYHCW010000266.1:0-4900 GCA_964355025.1 uncultured Gemmatimonas sp.
GACAGCGCGAAGCTCATGTTGTAGTGCGCTTCGGCAAAGTCGGGGCGCGCCTGGATGGCGCGCGCAAAGGCGTTGCGCGCGTCCTCGAACTTGCGCAGGTCGGCCAGCACGAGGCCGATGCCGTTCCACGCCGCCGGCTGCTCGCTGTCGGTCACGAGCACCTGGCGGTACGCCTCGAGCGCCAGTTGCAGCCGCCGCCCCTTCACCAGCAGCAGGGCCAGGTTCACGCGCGCCTTGACGAAGCCGGGGTTCGCCGAGAGCGCCGCGCGAAACGCCTCGATGGCGCCGTCGCGATCGCCCGCATGATACAGCGCCACGCCGAGGTTGTTCGAGGCCAGCGCGTACCGCGCGTCGAGGGCGAGCGCGCGACGGTAGTCGTCGGCGGCCTCGGCGTACTTTCCCTGCTGGTGCTGGGCCACGCCGCGCTCGTTCCACAGCTTGGGACTGTCGGTGCGGTCGGCCAGCAGGCGGTCGTACAGCTCGAGGGCCGCCGCCGGGTCCTTGCGCAGCAGGTGCAGCTCGGCCATGGCCTGCAGCACCAGCTCGCGGTCCTCGCCGCGGTCGAGCCCGAACCGGTACTCCCGCAGCGCCTCGGTGAAGTACCCTTTTTGCCGGAACGCCAGCCCGAGGTTGTAGTGCGCCAGCCCCTCGCCCTCCACGACCGCCATGCGATGCACCGAGCCGCGCCCGCCACGCTGGGCCAGCTGCGACTCGTACTTCTGCGAGTCGTACTTGTCGATCGCCAGGTTCGTGTGCGCGTGCGACAGCGTGGGGTTCAGCTGGATGGCGCGCTTGCTGGCAGCGCGTGCGTCGTCGTGCCGCCCCATGTCGCCGTAGATGAAGCCCAGCAGGTAGTGCGCGTCGGGATTGTCCGGGTTCAGCAGGATGGCGCGTTGCAGCGATACCAGCGCCTCATCGGCCCGTCCCTGGTTGTACAGCGTCTCGCCCAGGTAGAACGCGACCACCGAACTCGACGGATCGCGTTCGAGCGCGCGCACGAACCAGCGCCGGGCCTCGTCCAGCCGGCCGATGGCCTTCTCGGCGAGCCCGAGCTGCACGATCGCCCCCAGGTCGTGCTCGTCGTATCGCAGCAGTGCGGAGAACTCGCCGATCGCGTCTTCGCTCTGGCCCAGCAGCGCGTACGTGCGCCCCAGCTCCCAGCGCGCCTCGCGATCGTCGGCGCGCACGCGCAGCCGCTCCTTGAGCTCGGCGACCCGCCGGTCGTAGTACCCCGTGTTGTAGTACGCGACCTCGATGTTGCGCTGGGCCACGTGCATCTTGGGGTCCAGCTCCAGCGCCTTCGTGAACGCCTGCACCGCCTCTTCGTAGAGTCCCTTGTTGTAATAGAGGACGCCAAGATTGTTGTGCGCGCCGGCATCCGATGGATCGATGCGTCGCGTCAGGGAGCGCAGGACGTCGCGGTCCCGGCCAGAGGTCAGCGCCTGCGTGCTCACCCCAGCCGCACTGCCTTCAGGATCTGGTCGAGCGACGCCGTGTCGGGCATCAGGAAGAAGAAGCCGCGCAGCTGCTCGTTGAGCTCGGTCAGGTAGAACTCACTCTCCACCACGAACACGAGATCGGTGTCCTTGCTCGACTCGAGGTACGTGGAGGTCAGGATCGCGTCCGACAGGTCGACCGCGAGCACCGGCGGGGAGGGCAGCAGGATCATTCCCATGAACTCGGCCAGCGCATTGAGGTACGCCGAGCTCAGGATGTTCCCGGCCTCGCGGATCGCCGACTGCTCGAACTCACCCATTTCGGTGTACGTCCCTTCGGGCTTGCGCGACATCATCTCGGCCACGCGCAGCGCCGTCGAGCGCGGCAGCACGAGCAGTGTCAGGCCAGTGAGATCGCCGAGCATCCGCAGCAGCACCGCGGCCACCGGCTCTTCCCGGGCGGCGATGTGGTTGGGAATCTCGTTCACGGCGGAGACGACCAGCCGTGGCACGCTGATCATGATGGTCTGGCCCGTCATCTGCGAGAGCGCCGTGGCCGCGTGGCCGGCGCCAATGTTGGCGACCTCGCGCAGTGCGTCGAGCTGCCGGGCCGAGAGATTGCGGAGTTCATCCATAGGGGTTCCCGTCCTCAGAGGAGGCTGGCCACGTCCACGATCAGCGCCGGCCGGCCATCAGCGAGGATCGTCGCCCCGCTGAACAGCGCCAGTCCGTCGCGCACGGCGTCAAATTGCTTCACCACGATGTCCTGCTGACCCGTCAGTTCGTCCACGACGAGGCCGGCCCGCCGGTTGCCCCGCTCGAGCACGACGATATCCGCCGTCTCGGAATGCGCCTCGCCCGGCGCGCGCAGCACGTGCCGCAGGTACAGCAGCGGCATCACCTCGTCGCGCAGCACCAGCACCTCCTGGCCCTGCACGCGCTGCACCGCGTCGCTGGACCACGCCAGCGTCTCGCGCACGTGGGTGAGCGGCAGCGCGTACCGCTCGCCGCCCACGTCGGCGAGCACGGCGCGCACGATCGCCAGCGTCTGCGGCAGGCGCAGCGTGATGGTCGTGCCGCGGCCCGGCTCGGTGGCCAACTCCACCACGCCGCCCAGCTGGCGCACGCGCGCCATCACCGCATCGATGCCGACGCCGCGCCCCGAGAGGTCGCTCACCACCGCCGCGGTCGAAAAGCCCGGACTCGCGATGACGCGGAACAGCATCTCGTCGTCCAGGCTCGTGACGTCGCCGCCCACCATGCCCAGTTCCCGGGCGCGCGCGAGCACCCGCGCACGATCGATGCCGCGGCCGTCGTCACGCACGCGCACCAGCACGGCCGAGCGCTCGCGCGACGCGCTGAGCGTGAGGCGCCCGGTGCGCGGCTTGCCGTTGGCCTCGCGCACTTCCGGCGCCTCGATGCCGTGGTCCACCGCGTTGCGCAGCAGGTGCACCACCGGCTCTCCAATTTCGTCGAGCAGCGATCGGTCGAGCTCGATCTCCTTCCCTTCCACGTGGAACTCGATCTCCTTGTGCAGCTGCCGCGCCGCGTCGCGCACAAGGCGCGGGAACCGGTCGAACACCTGCCACACCGGCACCATGCGACTGGCCATGATCTCGCTCTGCAGCGTGCCCACCAGACGGGCCGCCTGCGTCATCGCCTCGTCCAGCGCCGCGTCGCCCATGCCCGACGTCAGCTGCAACAGCCGGCCGCGCGTGATCACGAGCTCGCCGATGAGGTTCATCAGCGTGTCGAGCCGCGCGAGCTCGATGCGCACGTGCCGCGCCCCCTTGGACACCGGCGCGGACTCGTCGACCGTCGACATGCGCACCGACGAACGCTGGCGTCCCCGCCCCGCGGAGACCTCCACGTGCTCGACGTCGCCGGTGGCAGTGATCGCCGACTCGATGTCGGCGGCGCCCAGCGTCGTGACGAGGCGGAAGGCAAATGCCTGTGGCGCTTCCGCCGTCTGCAACTCCGACAGCTGCGGCGACACGGCCACGACCTCGCCGAGCCCACGCGCCCTCTGGATGACGAGGAATGCGCGCACGCCCGGCAGCACGGTGTCAGGGCGTTGCCGCACCCGCACCAGCACGCCGGGTCCGTCATCGAGGCTGGCCGGCGGGGCGGCCACCGGCGCAGGCAGCGACCCGATGGAAAACTCGCCCGACGCCGTGCTGAACTCGCCGGTCACCGCGCGAAACTCCGCGGTGGACGCGCCGCCCGCGACGTGGCGCAACTGCTGCAGCACCTCGGCGAGGCCCGGCGGATCGCCCGCCCCGTCGACGGCGCGCTCGATGCCGCCTTCCAGCACGTCGGCGGCGGCGAAGAGCACGTCCATCAGCTCGGCGCTGATGCCCTGGTCGCCGGCGCGCATGCGCTCGAGCAGGCTCTCGAGTTCGTGGGCAAACGCGGCGACTCCCGCGTAGCCCATCGTCGCGCTCATCCCCTTGAGCGTGTGCACCGCGCGAAAGAGCACGTGCACCGGTTGCTTGCCTTCGGGCGCCCCCTCGAGGTCGAGCAGGGCGCGATTGATCTCCGAGAGCTGTTCACGGCTCTCGGACCGAAAGAGTTCGGCGTATCGCTGCGGGTCCACGCCGCGGCTCAGGACGTCGGCCGGCGGCTCAGCCGAGCACGCGCTGCACGGCCTCCAGCACGCGGCTCGGCTGGAAGGGCTTGACCACGAAATCCTTGGCACCGGCCTGGATCGCCTCGACCACCAGCGCCTGCTGGCCCATGGCCGAGCACATCAGCACCTTCGCGTTCGGATCGAACTTCGTGATCTCACGCACCGCGTCGATGCCTCCCATGTCGGGCATCACGATGTCCATCGTGACGAGGTCGGGGTGAAGCTGCTTGTACTTCTCCACCGCCTGGGAGCCGGTCTCGGCCTCACCGATGACCTCAAACCCGGCCTGCTGGAGAATGTCCCCGACCATCGTCCGCATGAAGATCGCATCATCGCAAATGAGCACCGTCGGCACAGAACCCCCCGCTTCGTTCGTTTAGATGACCAGCACTTGCCGCGCCAGCGCGCCCAGATCGCACACCAGCAGCTGGTCATCGCCGGCATACGCGACGTGCGAAACCACGCCCTCCACCGAGTGTTCGGCTTCCACCGCTTCCAACCGCCCCGCGTCGAGCGCCAGCACGTCCTTTACGCCGTCCACGAGAATGCCGAACGACTTGCCGCACGCCTCGGCCACCAGCACTGCCCCATCACCCCCTGCCCGCGGCACGCCGAACCGGGCCGACAGGTCCGCCACCGCGATCAGGGCGCCACGCAAGTTCACCAATCCACAAATCCAGTCCGGCGCGCCTGGCAACCTCGTCGCCGCGCGCATCGGCACGATCTCCCGCACCGCCTCGAGCGTGCACGCGCACCGACGTCCTCCGGCCACGAACACCAGGTACCGCTGGACCGTCAGTTCAGTGATCGGCTCTATAGAAGTCAAGGTAGTCCA
>CAYHCW010000267.1:0-4892 GCA_964355025.1 uncultured Gemmatimonas sp.
CTCATCACCATTCCATTGCAACCACCAACCAACGAACGCGACAACCGTCGTACCCGGCCACCTGCGCCTCGGTGGCCAGCATGAAGAGGACGGCGAGAGCATCGGCTCACTGACCCGTCCGCCAAACCGTAGTCCTGCCCACTTCCGGGCATCACGGTGGCCCAGCCGACCGGCGTCGTTTCTTGACACCGGACCCATGCGCGAGCGAGGCGAGATACCCTCTCGAAAGGACGGACCACATGAGCATCAACCGAAATCCCCTGGACGTCACCGGCGCCAACGACGAACTGCTCGCGCTGCCGGCGCACCCCACCCCGTGGCTCGACACGGGCTACCGCGACGAAAACGCGCGGCTGCTCGTCGACGCGATGTACCGGCACCGCGACGCGCTGCTGGGCGACTATGGCGACGTGCCGGTGCAGGGCTACGCGGTGTTCCCCGGTGACCAGGCGTCTGGCGGCCTGACGTGCGGCACGCTGATCTCCCTCTGGCGCGGCAGTGCGTTGTGCCGCGGCGAGTGCCCTCTGTGCGGCGACCAGGCCCTGGCGCTCACGGTCGGCGGCGATGAAGTCGACTGGCTGGTGGTGGGCGTCTGCCGGTACTGCGGCCACGTGATGTACCGGCCGGGAGCACGACGCGAGTTGCTCGCGGAGCTCGACCGCGCCCTCGAACAGACCCGGTACACGCTGCCCGGCGATTTCCAACTGCTGAACACCAACGCCCACCAGCACCTGGCGCTGCTCGAGGCGCTATCCGCGCTCGGGGCCGCGCTGCTGCCGGCACCGCACTATGGGTTCCTCGCCTCCACACCGAAGGCCATGCAAGGCTGGGCCAACCCCGTGCGGGCGCGGGCGTGGCATTGGGTGTGGAATGCGATCATCACGCACAAGCCCACCGGCGCGCTGGTGGAACGCACGCCGGCCGTCCTGAACGAAGTGACGGACTTCGTGGAATGGCACTTGTTGCGCACCGGGCGACTGCCCGAGCTGACTCACGAAGGACCGGCGCAGCTGCGGTACGAGTTTCCGATGATCAGCCAAGAGCCGGTGGTGCAGGCGCCTCGGCCCTCAGCAGAACTCAGCGCATACGCGGAAGCCGTGGACGGCGACACGCATCAGGTGGATGTGGATGCGCTGATTGCGAGCGTGCGCGCGCGCCGAGTGGATGCCGATGCGCTGCAGCGGGTGACCGAGTGGCTGACGGCGACGGACGCGGCGCAAGAGTGGTCGGGCGACGGCGAGGTGCTGGGACTGTGGCTGAGCCCAAACCGCATTGCCGCCGCGTACGCGGCAATCGACGACCACGAGCTGCGCGAGGCGCTGGAGCTTGGCGCGCGCCAGCGGGTGACCCGCGCGCAGCGCATCGAATACCTGGAGCAGTATGTGCTGCCCACCCTGTGCGACGACGCCGACGAGACGCAACTGTTTGTGCCGGTGCAGCTGCGCGCGACGGATGGCGACGAGCTGACAATGGTGGCGGGCATCCAGGGCTACAGCTTCACCGAGATCACAACCGAGTGGTGGGGGCCGGTGGAGAGCGCGGCCGCGTTTCGGGAGCAGCTCGAGCGGTGGGGGTGGGGGGAGGGGGTGGAGGGGTTTGAGAAGCTTGCGGTGGGGCGGAAGGTGGAGTTAGTGACGGGACGGACCGCAACCTCGCACTGCCCTACACCGCCGAACGCCTGATGCGGCGACGGGGCTTTGCCGAAGCCACCGACAGCAACGCCTCCGGGTGCGAGGCTGCAAGCGGGTGGAGGATCATCTCGTTGACATCACCGAATTGATCGAGAGGGAACGACGCTTCATGCTACGAGCCTAGCTGAACGAACACGACCTTCAACTGGCAGACGCAGCCAAGGTGAGGCACACCATTCAAGCGTTGGGCGGACGATGCCCTCGTGCGAGAGATTGGTACTGTTTGCGGGAATTCGCGCTTGACTCCTGAGAAGATGCAGTGATCTTTAGTGTACCTGAGTCCCACGGGTCCTCAGGTGTTTATCCCCCCGGTGTCTGGCTTCGGCCACACACCGGGGTTCTTGTTTCCTGCCGTGGGAGGCATCCGTGGGAGAGCGGGCAATCATCTTCATAGATGGCAACAACTGGTACCACGCGCTTCGCGGCATCGGAATGTCCGATCTTGGGCGCCTCAACTACGCCAAGATCTCGATGAAGCTCGCAGGGCCAGCGCGGAAGTGGAGGGGCACGCGCTACTACATCGGACAGGTGAACCAGGCCGAGGCACCGGCACAGTACGCAGATCAGCGACGGTTCTTCGCGCAGCTTGGCTTGCTCGATGGCCGGATCACCCACCATCTCGGTCGGCTCGAGACGCGAGTCGTAGCGAACTTCGCCGCGGAGGAGTTGCTGCACTATCTCAACGCGCTGCACGTGCGCATTGAGACTCGAGTATTCAAGGACCTGCTCGCCCTGGCACACCGGCACCGCAAGGTGTCAGTAAAGGTCGAGAAAGCGGTGGATGTGCTGCTTGCCGTGGAGATGGTCAGCCTTGCCCGGCGTGACGAGTATGACGTGGCGTACCTGCTGTCCGCCGACGGTGACCTGACTCCCGCTGTTGAGGAAGTTCGCGGCTGCGGCAAAAAGGTGTTCGTGGCATCGGCCTCGCGTGGCGCCCGGCTTGCCGGTGTCGCAAACGCATTCATCCGCGTCGACGAGCCCTGGTTCGAGAACTGCTGGCTGTAGCCTGCTTGACGTACCCGGTCGCTCATCAGCCATCAGCAGCCATCCCGTGCGATAGCGTCGATCGCAGGATGCAACCACGCCGGCACGCGCCGCTTTGCGCGAACCAGATCGCGCTTGTCGCGCGGACTCAGCTTGGCCGCGAGACGATCGAGCGCCTGCTGGCTGATGCCGTCGGCACCAAGAAATTGCAGCGCACGAATGGCATTGCCTGCCGCCGTGGCGCGTGCCGGCAACTGCCGCGCCGATCGGTGGCGCAGCACGATTATCTGGTGCCCCACCTTCAGTGTGCGACTCGGCCCCGATGTATCGAAGACAGGACGCGCCGGCACCTGTGTGGTGAGGTGGAACATATTGGCGACGTGCGCTGCCGACGGCCGCACGGTATCACCCGTGCGTCGTGCAATCGTGTTGACGATCTGGTCAACTGACGGCGCGAGAATCCCCAATCGTGAACTCGTCCGCGGATAGTCATACAGGCCGCGCCGGAGGCGCCGGAGCACTCCGCGCTTCACGAGACGGCAGAGGGCTTGGTCTACGGATGCGCGGCCAGCGAGATCGAGAAAGTCGACCGGGGAGAATACGGAACCCCTGCCGCTACCGCGAACCCTGTTAAGTATTAGCTGGATATCAGTTTGCATGGAATAAATATCTATGATATTGTCAGAAAACACAATAGATATTTCTGACAAGTACATACCATGAGAGTAGAATGGCGAAACCTGGAGATTTCATTAGGCTTGATGACCTAAACCGTTCTATTTCAATCATTTAGATGCCTGACTAATGCCAGGCAGTACCTGGACTTCGAGGCCGTCGTCGAGAAGGCGTGGACGGCCTGCTTACAGCAGGATCTCAAGCCCGTGCTTCTGCACCACCGCCAGCATCTTCAGCGCAATGCCACTCGGCCGCTTGGCGCCAGTCTCCCATTTCTCCACCGTGCTTTCGCTGGTGTTGAGATAGCGGGCAAATACCGGCTGGCTCACGTGGTGGCTTTCACGGAGTCGCTTGATTTGTCGGGGAGCGAGCGCTGGCGGCGTGGTGAGGCACGACTCGTCGAATTCGCGCATGGTCGCCTTGCTGATGGCGCCCACCTTCAGCAGCGCCGAGGCCGACGAGTGGATGGTCCTGAAGGCCGGGCTCTTGAACCTACGTGGGGTCACGGCAGATCTCCTTGAGGTCCCTGGCGGTCAGGGACCGGCCACCTCTCGCGAGGATGATGCTTCGATGCTGGTTCCTGTGGAGACGCTTCTTGAATACCCCACCACCCAGATTGACTGCCCGTCCCGCGGCGCTCTCGCGCGCAGCATCGCACAGTTCTGTGTCTGAGATTCGTTCCCTTCGTGCTACCCTGGCAAAAGAGGCGGTCTTGAACACCCGCATGATCCGGTGGGGTGGGAGCGCTGAAAGAATGGTAGCACTTAGTGCTACCATTATCAAGAGCGTTGTCGGCCGGGCGCAGTAGCGGTCGAGAACCAGTGCTTGCCCGGACGGTACGTCGCGTCGCGGCCCCGACCATCACCATTCCATTGCATGGCGAACCGTCTGACTTCCTAGCCAACCCACCGAACGTCAATCACATCCCGCCACGTCTCGGCAACGGCCTGCGCTCGGCTCCTGTAATGCGCTTCGGCATGCGCGTGACGAACTGGGCACCCTTGAGCACGCCGGCTGCCTCAACGGCAGCCACCGTGCGCGGCTGTCCGCCGGAGACGATCAGTCGCAGGGCGTCAAACAGCTCAGGGTCGCGCCATCGCCAGCGATTTGGGCTGTTGAGATATCCCAACTTCCTGCCGTCGGCCGAGTCGTCGTCGGGCGTGAGCATCCACGACCGTCAGGGTTCTCGGCGCGGCGTGCCCCGCGGGCGGGCCCCGCACAAACCGGTCTGGCGGCTCGGCGTTCCGGGCCGCCTAATTGAGGCAATGACCCCACCGTCTGAACGCTCCCGCGCCGTCGCATTCCTCACGTCCGCCGACTCCACCGCACCCGACCGCCGATGGTGCGGCAACGACGACTCGGCGCGCGCGCACCATGGCATCGTGGCGTTGGCGGAAACCCCGCTGGTGCTTGAACTCAGCTGGCGAGCGTCCAAGGCGGCACGCAAGGCACTGGTCTGCCGGCTGCGCCTCGACCTCGCCCGCCTCCTTGCCGAGCGACTGGTCCGCGCCGAGGACGCCAAGCAGGTGCGCCTGAGGTTCT
>CAYHCW010000268.1:0-4875 GCA_964355025.1 uncultured Gemmatimonas sp.
CAGGGGCCGGGGCGGGCACTTGCATGACCGACACGAGCACGAGCAGGGCGCTCAGCAATTGCGGCATCTCAAAAAGCATACATCCACGAGAGGAAGATCCGGCGATTGTCGTAGTTCTGGTCCGGCTCAACCGAGCGCCGCTGCGAATACTCGTAGCTGAGCCCCACCCGTGTCCGATTGCGGAGATTATAGCCGAGCCCGCCCGACAGGGTATCGACCGTGTCCCGCCTGGGTGGGGACCCTTCCCTGCTCCCATAATCGGACAGCGTCCGCCCGCCCTTCACCTGCGCGTCGACCGCACCTCGCAACCGCTGGGTATAGGTGAGGTTGAACAACGACGAGATGTAGTAGGCTTCGGCCGCATCAAACGAGTACTCCAGGCTCCGCACGAAGCTGAAATTCAGGCGGCCGATCTCGAGCAATGGGTAGGTTAACGCCATGGAGGCAATGAACCCTCGATAGGGCTCCACCAGTGGGTCCTCGGCCTTGAAATCCTGGACGCCAATCGTGGCTTCGCCGTTGAACAGCGCCTGCGGCGCGAAGGTGAAGGTCCCGTTCACGTAGCGGCGATCGGCGTTGCGTGTGGGGTCTCCCGTGAACAGGTCTCGCGCGTAGCCGCCCGTCAGGGTGAGGGACGTGAGGGGCGTTAACGCCGTCCGTACCCCTCCGTTGAAATCGTCGGTATGGCGGTTGAGCGCCTGGCCAAGGTCGACCCCTTCTTCGAATGCGTCCTCGTACCGCGTCTTCGACCGAATGGCCGACACATACACGGCGGAGGTGTCCGACCACCGGAAGCCAAGCCCACCGGAGGTTTCGGTTTGCAGGTTGTCGGCGCGCGCGTCGATTTCGCTGTTGGGCCGCTCGCGGGTCTTGGTCTGGCCGTAGCCCACAAATGGGAACAGCCGGCTCAGCAGCACATCCACTCGAGCCCGCCCGGCGTACCCCACCGACCTCTCGGACGAGTATTTCTTGAAATAAGTCAGTTCAGCGCCGGCGTACGCCGACACCTGGACGAACCGCAAGCGAGTAAAGATCGACACGTCGGGCCTTCCGGACGCGACAAAGTCATCCTTGGGGTCTTTCGACTCGTGGAACACGTTCGAGTCGGTTCCAATCTGGTCGATGGTGATGCCCGGGGCCAGTTTGACAGGTCCCAGGTTGAGCACGCCGGAAGTCGGCTCAGTCTCGGTGAGCGTGCTGGTCAGCGGCCCGCTCCCGACGCTGCCTTGCGCCCACGATTCAGCCGACCAGCCTACCAATCCCATGAAGATTAGGACGCCGCAAAGTCGTGGATAGCCTGCGTTCTGCGGCCTCATCGCTTGATCACCACAGGCGTCTTTCCCGGCAAGCTGTCCGCGACGGGTGCCTCCAGCGGTCCGAACCGGCCGTCACCATCATCGTCCTCCTCAATCGCAGTCAGTTGCGCCTTCCCATCGTAGACCAATCGCCGGTCGGCGCGCCCGCGCGACAGCGACGTATCAAACCGCGCCTCCCGAAGGGCGCCGCCCTCGTGAATGTCCCACTTGTCGGGCCGCCCATCGGCATTGGTGTCTTCTTCAGCGCGCAGCAGCACGCCCTCACGGACCACCTCTCGCCGGTCGATGCTGCGGTCGCGATGCCGAGAGCGCACCACCTGAGACTCGCCGTTCGCCGAGACCGGCGAGGTCCACGTGTCTTCGACGCCGTCGTTCAGGCCCGAAGTGCCCACTTGTACCAAGGACGCCTGGGCATCGAAGTACTCCCACCGATCAATCCGGCCGTCAGCATCGGTGTCGGCCTCACCCCGGAGTGGGCGGTTGCCATCCATATAGGTCCACTGATCCAGTCGGCCGTCGCCATCCAGGTCCGCCGAAAGCTGGATCAGCCGGCTCGTAAAGAGGTCGTAGCTGGGCACGACTCTTGACTGGGCACGCTGGGGGCTGCAGTGCGCACCGGCAATGCCGATAATCACGGCAACAAACAACCGCGCCGCCGAACTATCTTGAATTGCCACAGCTTCGCCCTCTCAGTTACATACAGCATTGTAGGACCCAATTCGCATTTGCCGGGGCCAGCTCGCACCGTTCATGCCTTGCATTCGGCGCACTCGGACCACGGGCCACGGGACGAACCCCACACGCGGTGCCCGACTCCCCTCCAGGAACGCGGGGGTTGCGATCACCGTGATGTATCGGCTGCCAACCTCGTGATCGTGGGGGATGCTGTGAATCTTGAGCAGCGTCGTGCGAAAACCCGCCACCGCGAGCACGTCCTGCAGCGACTTCCGCCAGAAACAGAACGGTGGCAGGCCGACCGCACGGCGAACGGCACGAGGAAGATACTTCACGATTAGGATTGTCTGTTCGTGCGCATGGGTAAAGCTTCGCCCTCTCGGTTACACCTGGGAACAAGCATGCACCGACCTTCATCGCGATGAGCGATGAATTCCCCTCGCATTCTCCGTCAAAAATGGCGGGCTGGAAAGTGCCGCCACCGGGCAGGCATCCTGATTCCGACCTGTGACACAAAGGTGATCCACCTGCCGCACGGCGACTGCCTTGTTCCGGTAGTCGCGGGCCACCGTGCCCACTTGTGCGGGCAGCGTCGTCCGCAAGCCCTCCGCGTCGGTGGAAAAGCCATAGCGCACCCGCGTCGCCGCCTGACCAATCACCGTCAGCATGCCCGCCAGGAACGAGAACTTCGCGAGGCGCGATGAGGCCATCAGGCGTCATTATAGGCGGCGAATCACCCGCGAGCGTCTTCGGCGCCACGGCCGCGCTTTGACGCTTCGACATAGAGCGACTCGATCGCGCGATGTTCAGAGTCAATCAGCAGTTGAGAGTCGCGACCAGTGCCGCAGGTGGCCCGGGTGATGTCAGTGAAGCCCGCCTTCTGGAGCAGCTGTCGCAGGAAGTCGTAGTCGTAGATGAACAGGTGGCCGTGATGGCGGAAGATGCGGTTGACCGTCACAATCGGGCTTCGAATGCCGTCCACGGCGTGGTTCTCTGCGTATGGCAGCGTGAGGTCCCCCCGGCCGCTCATGATCTCGGTATAACGAGTCAGATATAACTCGCCATCGGGCATCACGATCCGGATGCTCCCGCCTGGCGCCAGCACCCGATAGCATTCGCGCAAGATGCCGGCGATCGACTCCAGGGGCAGGTGCTCGAAGCAGTGCTCGGAGAAGATGCCTCGAACGGCCTGATCGGGCAGCGGGATGCCCCGGGTGACGTCCCAGCAGATGTCAATCCGCGGATTCCAGCCGTAGTCCAGGTTGATAAACGTCTCGTGCGCGTTGGGACCGCAGCCGATGTCCAGGTATTGCTTGGCGCTGACCTTCGCCTGGTTGATGTGGGCGCGTCGATTGCGCACCACCTTCGCGATCAGGTGCTGGACCTTGGTGTAGTCGGTCAGTGGCCGTGTCCACGAGAGGCGCGTCTGCTTGAAGTCCATACGGTCCGCCCTCAGTATCCCGCCAATAGCTCTGACAGCTGCCGGGCGGTCTCGCGCCGGTGAAACCGGCGGAGGAACGGCAGGTTGGGCGCCGGCGCGAACCGTCCAGCCACCAATTGCTCAAGTGCCCGGGCCGATGCCTCTGGGTTGTCGGGATCACAGATCGAGGCAATCCCCGACTCCTGCCAGAACGACTTCTGCTCGCCTTCGCTGACAAACGCAATGACGGGCCGCCCCGACGTGACGTATTCAAACGTCTTCCCAGCAACGAAGGCGTTGCGGCCACCGATCGTCTTCGCCGAGGTGGACAGCAGCGCGTCGCACTCGGCCTGGAACGCCAGGGAGGCGCCATGCGGCAGGCGTCCCAGGTGCTCGACGACATCACGCAGCCCGAAATGCTCGACCTGTGCGATCAACCAATCCTCCGGATCGCCAACAAAGCGCACCTTCACATTCGACCGCACGGCCGGCCGGTCATCGAGCAATTTCCTGAGCGCCAGGAAGAAGAAGTAGGGTGTGCGATAGAGCCAGTCCTCGCGCTTGGGCGAATAGTGCAGCCAGTGGCGCGGCGGCAGCCGCCACCAGGGCGCCATGACCGACGCCCGCGTTTGCGGCAGGTAGTAGAAGCTGCCGACATAGCCGATCACAAACGGACCCGCGGTCGTGGCGCGCGGCGGGAATGCGGTGGGCAGCGCGGCGTCGTAGCCGTTGGCAATCACGTGGAAATGGTCTCGCGCCACCCCAGGGTGCACCGCCTGCAGGTCGCGCACGATCTGCGCCGTGGTGGCGACCACGGCGTCGGCCGCGTCGAGACACTGCCGTTCGCGGCGCAGGACGAGCAGGTAATGCAACCAACTCGCGCGGGGACTGTGGCACCACTGCGACCAGCTGTCACGAAAGTCCACGATCAGCGGCAGGCGGCTGCGCCGTGCGAGGTTGACCGCCAACGGAGCAAGGCTGAAAGGCGGGATGCTGACATAGACAGCGGCAGGCTGCGTCTCGGCCACCAGGCGATCCCACGCCGCGGTCAGCTGCGGTTCCCACTGGCTCCCGATGTCTTCCTCGCCCAGGGAGAAGAAATGCCGCAGTCGCCGGGCCCAGAGTCCGCTCGGTACCGGCGGTTTCGGACACGGCACCCGCGTCATGACTACGTCCGGCGATAACTCGTCGAGCGGCGCCTGATCGAGGGCGCGGCCGAACCACGCCTCGAGGGATGCGCCATCCGTGGTCACGACGACGGGCGTCACACCGTGCTCGGGCAGGTACTTGGCGAGTTTGAGCGAACGCTGTACACCCACCCCGCTCAGAGGGGGGAATTCAAACGCCAGCATCAGCAACGAGAGCGGCCGCGTGGTCACGACGCCTCGCGAAACACCAGGAGCCATTCTTTGCCGACGCGCAGTTCGGTCGGGACGTCATCGTCGAACATCGGCGAGAGGTCGA
>CAYHCW010000269.1:0-4867 GCA_964355025.1 uncultured Gemmatimonas sp.
GGGGGCGGCGCGCCCCGCCGCGCGGAATCCGGCCACCACGTTGTCACGAATCGAGTACATCGGAAATGGCGTGGGGCGCTGGAAGACCATCGCCACCTGACGGCGCACCACCACCGGGTTCACGCTGCGCGCATAGATGTCGAGGCCGTCGAGCAGCACCTCGCCCTCGGCGCGCGCACCCCGTGCGGTCTCGTGCAGCCGGTTGAGGCAGCGCAGCAGCGTGCTCTTGCCGCAGCCCGACGGTCCGATGATGGCCGACACCTGGCCCGCGGCAAAGTCGATGGACGCGCCGCGCACCACGCGCTCGGCCCCGTAGTATGCGTCCAGGTTCCTGACGCGCAGGTGGACTTCGCCGTCGATGTCGGCTGGGGGCGCCGCGCCCGCCAGTTCACGAGTCGCCACGGGAATACCGCGAACGGGTGACGAGACGGGCGGCGATGCCGATGACGAGCGCGAGCGCGATGAGCACCAGCGATCCTGCCCATGCCTGCGCGCGCCATTCGTCGTACGGGCTGATGGCGTACGTGTAGATCTGCAGCGGGAGCGCGGCGATGGGTTCGTCGAGCGCGAGTGACCAGAACTGGTTGCCGAACGCCGTGAACAGCAGCGGCGCCGTCTCGCCGGCAATGCGGGCGAGCGCCACCAGCGATGCGGTGACCACACCCGGCATGGCCGCGCGCAGCACGACGGTGAGCGAGGCGCGCCAGTGCGAGTAGCCCAGGGCCAGCGCCGCCTCGCGCAGCGAATGCGGGACGAGGCGCACCATCTCCTCGGTGGCCCGCGCGACGAGGGGCACCATCATCACCGCCAGCGCGATGCCGCCGGCCAGCGCCGAGAAGTGCTTCACCGGCCGCACCAGGAACTGCCAGGCGAAGATGCCGACCACGATCGATGGAAGCCCATTGAGGACGTCGGCAAGAAACCGGACGACCGTCGCGAGCGCGGTGCCGCGAGACTCGGCGACGTAGAGCCCCGCGCCGATGCCGACCGGCAAGCCGAGGGCGGCCGCGACCGCCATGAGCACGAGCGAGCCGATGATGGCATTGGCCATGCCGCCGCCTGCCTCGCCGACGGGGTGCGGAAGCGCCGTGAAGAACGCCGGCGAGATGGCGCTGGCCCCCTCGCGAATCGTGTGGCCGAGTATGAGGATGAGCGGGATCACTGCGCAGGCGGCCGCCGCCACCGCCAACGCCAGCGCCACGCGCCCGCGCGCGCGGCGGAGCCGCAGCGATCGCCGCGGGGCGCGCTCGGCCAGCGGGCCGCTTGCCATCGGGCCCAACGTGCCTGGTGTCACGCGCCCTCCAGCCGACGCATCCGCCACACGAGCCAGCGCGCGAGCGCATTCACGGTGATGGTCACGAACAGCAATACCGCGCCCGCGGCCATCAATGCCGAGAGGTGCAGGTCGCCCGTAGCCTCGGCGAACTCGTTGGCGATCAGGGACGCCAGCGTGTAGCCGGGGGCGAGCAGCGAGGCGGAGATCTCGTGGCGGTTGCCGATCACCATCGTCACGGCCATCGTCTCGCCGAGCGCGCGACCGAGTCCCAGGATGATTCCGCCAATGATGCCCGAGCGGGCATACGGCAGCACGGCGACGCGAATCACCTCCCATCGCGTGGCGCCGAGCGCCAGGGCGGCCTCTCGCTGCGCGCGGGGGACGGCCAGCAGGACCTCGCGCGTGACCGACGCGATGAACGGCAGGATCATGATGGCGAGCAGGAGACCCGCCGCGAGCATCGACGGACCGTAGTTCGGGCCGCGGAACAGCGCCGTCTCGCCAAGCGCGAGGCGGTCGGTGAGGAACGGGACCAACGTTTCACGCACGAACGGGACGAGGACGAAGAGTCCCCACAGGCCGTAGATCACGCTCGGGATGGCGGCGAGCAGGTCGAGCAGGAGGCCCAGTGGCTGGCGCAGCCAGCCCGGCGCGATTTCCGAGCAGAAGATGGCGACGCCCACGGCGAGCGGCGCCGCCAGGGTGACGGCGATGGCCGAGGCGAGCACCGTGCCGTAGATCGCAGGAGCCACGCCGAAGACGCCCTCAACCGCATCCCACCGGCTCGACGTGAGGAAGCCCACGCCGAACGCCCGCAGCGCGGGCCACGCGGCCACCAGGACCTCGTAGCTCAGCAACACGAGCAGCAACGGTATCGTCAACGCGAACGCAGCGGTGACCACCCGATAGATGCGGTCGCCCAGCGAGGCGCTATTGAGGAACGTCGAGGGCAACCCGAGTCTCCGCGACCGGTGTGAGGCGGCGTGGCGCCGCCATTTCCCTTACTTGCCGAGGGTGTCGACCAGCTTCTGCAACTGCGGCAGTACCGACACGGGCAGTGGCGCGTAGAACAGCGCCGGCGCGGTCTTCTGCCCCTCGGTCAGCGCGTAGCGCAGGAACTCGGCCATCTTGCGCCCCTTGGCGGCGTCTGCCGGCTTCGCCTCGACCAGTAGCCACGTGAACGAGGCGATGGGGTAGGCGTCCTTGCCAGCCGCGTTCACGATCGAGACGCGCCAGTCGGCGCCGGACTGGAACGACTTCGGCGCGGTCGCGGCGGCAGCGGTCATCGACGCGATCGTCGCGGTGACGAACGTGCCGGCAGCGTTCTGCACGTCGGCAAAGGCAAGGCGGTTCTGCCGGGCGTAGGTCAGCTCGACGTACCCGATGGCGCCGACGATCTGCTTGACCTGCCCTGCCACGCCCTCGTTGCCCTTGCCGCCCAGGCCGACCGGCCACTGCACCGACATGCCACGGCCCGGGCCGCGCGACCAGCCCGTGCTCACGGTGGAGAGGAAGTCGGTGAACACGTAGCTCGTGCCGCTGCCGTCGGCGCGGTAGACCACGAGGATGTCCCGGCCCGGGAGCTTGACGCCGGCGTTGAGGCTGGCGATGCGCGGGTCATTCCACTTCGTCACGCGCCCGAGGTAGATGTCGGCGAGCAGGGCGCCCGAGAGCTTTAGCGGCTTCGAGATGGAAGGCAGGTTGTACGTTGCCACCACGGCCCCGACGACGGTGGGAATGTGCAGCACGCGCCGGTCCTTCAGCTTGGCGAGATCGGCGTCGGCAATCGGCGCGTCCGTCGCGCCAAAGTCGACGGTCTGTTCGGTCAGCTGCCGGATGCCGCCGCCGGAGCCGATGGACTGGTAGTTGATACGCACCTTCGTGGCGAAGGCGTAGTCCGAGAACCACTTGGAATAGATCGGATATGCGAACGTCGCGCCGGCGCCATTGAGGTCGATCGACTGGGCGGGCAGGGACACGGCCATCAGGCCGGCGGCGGTGGCGAGGACGAAAGCGCGAGTGCGCACAAGCGACTCCTGGTAGACGGTCAATCGCGGCCGGCATGGGCGGGAGAACCATGGGCCAACTGTAAAATGTACCATCGGCGCGGCCCCTGCCACGTGGTGCCGTATGCAACAATGGCGTCACGAACGCGGCGTACCACCCGAGTCAGGCGGCGGTGCCCGGCGGCGCATCGGGGAACCACGCCGTGACCACCGTGCCCTCGCCGAGCACGCTCTCGGCGCGCACGCGGCCGCCGTGCGACTCCGCCAGGTGCTTCACGATGGAGAGGCCCAGCCCCGTGCCCCCCTGCTCGCGGGAGCGGGCGGGATCGACGCGATAGAACCGCTCGAAAATGCGCGGAAGGTGCTCAGCCGAGATGCCGGCGCCCGTGTCGCGCACCCCCACCGTGACGCCGTCACGCTCGCGGCGCGTGAACAGCGTCACGCCGCCTGCGCTGGTGTGCCGCACCGCGTTCTCCACCAGATTCGTCACGATCTGGCGCAGGGCCGTGGCATCGGCATGCAGCGACGCCGCATCGGCGGTGATGGCGACGTCGAGACGGATCCCCTTCCGGTCGGCCGTGCCGCGCGCCGTCGAGACGACATCGGCCAACACGGTGGCGAACTCGATGGACTCCGGCTCGGGAACCCAACCCCCCGACTCAATGCGCGAGAGGTCAAGCAGGTCGTCCACCAGACGCTGCATGCGCCGCGTGTTGCCGGCGATGCTCTCGGCAAACTGCCTGCGGATCTCGGCCGGTGGATCGTCGTCGGCCAGCGTCTCGGCGAACCCGCGCACGATGGTGAGCGGTGTCTTCAGTTCGTGCGAGACGTTGGCCACGAAGTCACGTCGCACCGTCTCGAGGCGCCGCAGGCGCGTGAGGTCAAGCAGGGCGATCACCGCGCCGCCGGCCTCGAGCGGGCGCGCCGTCAGGTTGAGGATGCGCCCGACGAGCGTGACCTCAAGGTCACGCACCGTCTCGCCGTCCAGCGCCGCGGCGATCGCGTCGCGGAACGCGCGATCACGGGGCAGCTGACTGGTGGCGAAGGGGAGCGGAGCCCGCAGGCCGAGCAGCGCGCGCGCCGTCTCGTTGATGCGCAGCACCTGCTGCCTGGCGTCCACCGCGAGAATGCCCTCGTTGAGCGACTCGGCGAGCTCGCGCACCAGCGTTTCCTCGGCTCGCAGGGCATCGAGTCGCGCGCTGAGCTGTTCCGCCAGCTGGCTGACGGCGATGGCCAGGTCGCCCACTTCGCCCGGCGCCGCGCGCGAGGGGCGCCGGCTGAAGTCACCGGCGGCGAGCGCGCGCGTCACGTCGCTGAGTTCGGCCACCGGCTTCGACACGGACTGCGCAAAGAACCACGACAACACCAGCGCCACGAGGAGTGCGGCGAGTCCCGCGACCGCGATGTCCCGTCGAGCGGCAGTGACGATCGCGTCGAGCGCAGTGGTGGGGAGCGAGACGCGAGCGAAGCCGGGTGGTGTGCGCACCGCGACATACAGCTCCCGGTCACCCGCCGAGGGGCTGAACCGCCGGGCCGAACCCACGCCGGTCGCGCGCGCAGCGGCTATCTCGGGACGCGTCGCGTG
>CAYHCW010000270.1:0-4861 GCA_964355025.1 uncultured Gemmatimonas sp.
ACCTCGGACCTCACGCTTATCAGGCGTGCGCTCTAACCACCTGAGCTAATGGCCCCGAACCACACAATATCACCAGTCCGCCCAAACGGGGCAACTGCCGCTCCCCAACTCGCCCGCTACAGGTCGTCGTCCGAGTCGTCACCAGCGTCGTCGACTACGTCGTCGCCGTCCTCATCCAGGCCCAGCAGGTCGTCATCATCGACGTCCAGCCCGTCGCCCAAGGCATCGTCAAGTTCGTCGTCCTCCACATCCTCGTCCACAGCATCCTCGTCCTCATCCTCGTCGAGGTCCTCGTCGTCTTCATCCTCGTCGTCGAACTCATCATCCTCGTCGAGGTCCGCATCCAGCGGCTCGTCGTCGTCATCCAGCAACTTCACGATCGATGTCCCGAAGGAACCCACGTTCGCGTCACGCAGTGTCTTCACTGCCGACAACGCCATCATGCCCGACATGGTGCTGAGCTCCGTCTGCTGCGGTGGTGGACTAGGTGGAGGCGCGTTCGCGCTTCGCTTCGCGTGACGTCCGCTTGCGTCCGGTCATGGCCAGCATCCGCTTGCGCAAGCGGATCGACACCGGCGTGACCTCAATTAACTCGTCGTCCTCGATGTACTCAAGCGCCCCCTCGAGCGTCACCGTCCGCGGCGGCTCGAGCATGATGGCGTCGTCCGTGCCCTTCGACCGCATGTTGGTGAGCTTCTTTTCCTTGGTCGGGTTGACGTCCATGTCGCCCGGACGGGAGTTTTCGCCAATCACCATGCCCTCGTACACGTCGTCACCGGGCGCCACAAAGAGTGTCGACCGGTCCTGGAGATTCCCAAGCGCAAAGGCGATGATCGTCCCCTGCTCCATCGACACCAGCACGCCGCGCATGCGCCCCTCCAGCGCCCCCGACCACGGCCCGTACTCGAGGAACCGGTGGTGGATGATGCCGGTGCCGCGCGTATCGGTGAGGAACTCGCTGCGGTAGCCGAACAGGCCGCGCGCCGGAATCTTGTACAGCAGCCGCACGAGCCCCTGCCCGGGATTCTTCATCTCGAGCATCTCGGCCTTGCGCGGCCCCAGCTTCTCGATGACCGCGCCCATGAACTCCTCGGGCACGTCGATGGCCAGTTCCTCGTACGGCTCGAGCCGCTCGCCGTTGGGGCCGATGTGCGTGATCACCCGCGGACGCGACACCTGGAACTCGAACCCCTCGCGCCGCATCGTCTCCATCAGGATGGAGAGGTGCAGCTCGCCGCGTCCGCTCACCGTCCACGTGTCGGTGGCGTCGGTGTCCTCCACGCGCAGGGCGACGTTGCGTTCGAGCTCGCGCTCAAGCCGCTCCTTGATCTGCCGTGACGTCACGAACTTGCCGTCGCGCCCGGCGAACGGCGAGTTGTTGACGAGGAAGTCCACCGAAATCGTCGGCTCCTCCACCGCGATGCCTTCAAGGCGCTCGGGATGCTCGGCGTCGGTGATGGTCAGGCCGATTTCGACCCCCTCGAGGCCGGCCAGCGCCACGATCTCGCCGGCCGAGGCCTCGGTCAGCTCGACGCGATCCAGCCCCTCGAACCCGAACAGCTTGGTCACGCGTCCGGGCTGCCCCTTCTTCTCGTGGTCCACCGGCAACAGGTGCACCGTCTCGCCCAGCTTGACGGTGCCGCGCTCGATGCGGCCGATGGCCATGCGCCCGAGGAAGTTGGAATAGTCGATGGTGGAGACGAGCATCTGGAACGTGCCGGCCGCGTCGTGCGGCGGCGGCGGCACGTGCTCGACAATCGTCTCGAAGAGCGGCGCCAGGTCCACGGCCGGCACGTCCATGTCCATCGTCGACACGCCATGGCGTCCCGAGGCGTACACCACCGGCGCGTTGAGCTGCTCCTCGTTGGCTTCGAGCTCGATGAGCAGGTCGAGCACCTCGTCGTGCACCCGCATGGGCTCGGCGCCCGGGCGGTCGATCTTGTTGATGCAGATGATGATCTTGCGGCCGAGGGCGAGCGCCTTGCGCGTGACGAAGCGCGTCTGCGGCATCGGGCCGTCGAAGGCGTCGACGACGATGAGCACGCCATCGACCATGCGCAGGATGCGCTCCACCTCGCCGCCGAAGTCGGCGTGCCCGGGGGTGTCGACGATGTTGATCTTCGTCCCCTTCCAGTGCACCGACGTGTTCTTGGCGAGGATCGTGATGCCGCGCTCGCGCTCGAGCGGATTGGAGTCCATCACCCGTTCGGCGACGACCTGGTTCGCGCGAAACGCCCCGGCCTGGCGGAGCATCTTGTCGACGAGCGTGGTCTTGCCGTGGTCGACGTGGGCGATGATGGCGATGTTGCGGATTTCCATAGCCTTTAAAGATAGCGAGGGCGAGCGGCTTTTTCACCCCTTGGGGGCTACTTTCGGCGCTATTTCGGCACCCATTCCTCCGGCGCTCCCCTCCCGCCCGAACCCCGGCGCCACCCGGGGGCCTTGCAGCTAGCGTCGCGCACCGCCCGCGCCACCCGGCTTGGCACCGCCGGGCCCACCACCGGCCGCCGCGGTGGCCGCCGCGGCCGCGGCCACATCCCGTTCGGTGTCCGCAAAGGACGTGTCGTGCCCCTTCAACTTGAGCGAGGCCACGAACGACGTCTTGTCCACCGATTTCATCCACGCCTCGCGCGGCTCCACCTGCTTGCTCTCCACCAGCTCCATCAGCGTGTCGTTCATCGTGATCATGCCGATGCGCTTGGACGTCTGCATGATGCTGGGAATCTGATACGTCTTGCCCTCGCGAATCAGGTTGGAGACGGCGTTGGTGACGAGCAGGATCTCGCGCGACGCCACGCGGCCGCCGCCGATCTTCTTGCACAGCACCTGCGACACCACGCCCTTGAGCGACTCGCTCAGCATCGTGCGCACCTGCTCCTGCCGGTCGGCCGGGAACTGGTCGATGAGGCGGTCAATGGTGCTCGCCGCCGTGGTGGTGTGCAGCGTGCCGAACACCAGATGCCCCGTCTCGGCGGTCTCGATGGCGATGGCCACGGTCTCGAGGTCGCGCAGTTCGCCCACGAGGATGATGTCGGGATCCTCGCGCAGTGCCGCGCGCAGCGCGCTCTTGAACGAGTCGGTGTGCACGCCCACCTGCCGCTGCGTCACGATGCAGCTCTTGTTCTCGTGCACGAACTCGATGGGGTCCTCGATGGTGATCACGTGGTCCGACCGTGAGCGGTTCACGAGGTCGACGAGCGCGCAGAGCGTCGTCGACTTGCCCGACCCCGTGGGGCCGGTGACCAGCACGAGCCCCTTGGTGAGGTAGCAGAGCTTTTGCACTTCCGGGGTAACGCCCAGCTGGTCGGCCGTGACGATATTGCTCGGGATGACGCGAAAGACGGCCGCAATGCCCTTGCGGTCCTTCAGCACGTTGGCGCGGAAGCGCGCCAAGCCCTCGATCTCATAGGCGAAGTCGGTGTCGTTGTGCTCGGCGTACTCCTTGATGTTGCGGTCGGGCATGATGGCGGCGAGCAGCAGCTCGCCCTCGGCGGCCGTGAGCTTGGCCCCCTCGACGCGCGTCATCTCGCCGCTCTTGCGGATGATCGGCGGCTCGCCGACCCGCAGGTGGAGGTCCGACCCGCCGACTTCCACGAGGACTCGCAGAAGCGCTTCCATCCGCATCCTGGCCTGGCTTGAGTCGCCGACCGGCGCCGCAACGGCGGCCGGCGCTGCGCCCACGCCCGCGGCGGCGGCCGCCGCGATGGCGACGGCATTCGCCGCAGCCACCGCCTCCGCCACGGTCGGCGATTCCATGTCCACGGCCCGGAACATCCCGGTGCGGCGCTCGAACTCCCCCTTGTCATCCACCGTCAACTGGCAATGCCACTTGTCGCCCTGCAGCATGGCGCGGACGAGGAAGACGCCCTCGGCGTTGGTGTACTGGAACTTCACCGGCGCCTTCTGGTCGAGGTGCGCACCGGCCTGCGGCGGCGCGATTTCCTTGAGGAGCCCCACCACCTGCGGCCCGTTGAGCGCCTTGGTGAGGGGGGTGTCCTGTCCCTCGAGCTTCAGCGTGGAGGGCTGGTCTTCATCCAGGTACAGCGCCTCGGCGCCCTTCTGGATCATGACGGCGAGCAGCTTGTCGAGTTGGGCCATGGGGGAACCGGAATTCGGATGACGGAATGGGAATTCGATGGCGGAGCGCGAAACGGTACGCCCGGAACACGAATCGGAACTTGTTAAGCGTGCACCTCCGGCGCACACTCGGCGAGAGCCTGCCCCTCAATCTGCACTGTCACGTGCCCAATGCCGCAACGGGCCATGGCGGCGTGTATGGCCTCGAGTGCCGCCTGGTGCGCGGTCGGTTCGGGGACCACGACGTGAACACTGCCAGCCACCATCCCGCTGGTGACCGTCCAGACGTGCAGGTCGTGCACCGAGGTGACGCCACGGACCGCGCTGATGGCCGTGCGCACCGCGTCGAGGGAGATGTGCGGCGGCACGGCTTCGAGCAGCACGTCCACGGACTCGCGCACCAGCTGCCACGCCCCGCGCACGATGAGCGCGGTCATGACGATGGAGGCCACGGGGTCGGCGATGGTCCACCCCTGGTACCGCACCGCGAGCGCCGCGAGAATGGCCGCCACCGAACCCAGCAGGTCGCTGAGGACGTGCAGGTAGGCGCCACGCACGTTGAGCGAGTGCGCCGCGCCGGCGTGCAGGAGGCGCGCCGCGACGATGTTCACCACCAGGCCGCCGCTGGCAACCACCAGCATCAGTCCGCTCTCGAGCGGCTCGGGATTCCGCAGGCGTCCAATCGCCTCCCACACGATCCCCACGCTTACGGGCAGGAGCGCCGACCCGTTCATGAAGGCGGCCAGGAGCTCCCACCGCAGGTACCCTGACGTCTTGCGCGCCC
>CAYHCW010000271.1:0-4851 GCA_964355025.1 uncultured Gemmatimonas sp.
TGTACGATGAACCGACCACCGGCCTCGACCCGGTGACGAGTGCGGTCATCAACCTGCTGATGCTGCGCATGCAGAAGACGCTCGGCGTGACGTCCATCGTGATCACCCACGACATGAAGTCGGCCTACACCGTGGCCACGCGCATCGCCATGCTGTACGAGGGCACGGTGCGGCAGGTGGGGACGGTGGCGGAAATCCAGAACAGCGCCGACCCGGTGGTGCGGGGCTTCATCGAGGGGCGAGCCGACGTCGAGGCGGGCCACGCGATATGAGCCGGCCGGCGCACAAGGCGAAGGAGGAAGTCTCCGCAGGCGGCATCGTCTTTCGCCGCTCGGCGGGCATCGTGCACTTCCTGCTCATTCGCGACAGCTACCAGAACTGGGGCTTCCCCAAGGGACACCTGGAGGAGGGGGAGTCGCCCGATGCCGCTGCCCTGCGGGAGGTCGAGGAGGAGACGGGGCTGGCCGGGCTCACCCTCACCGCGCCGGTAGACGTCATCGACTGGCACTTCCGGTTTCGCGGCCGGCTGGTGCACAAGATCTGCCACTTCTTCCTTATTGAAGCGGCGCTGGGCGACCCGCGGCCGCTGCGCAAGGAAGGAATCACCGCCTGCCAGTGGCTCGCGTTTGACGCCGCAGCATCCATGGTGTCGTATGGCAATGCCCGGGACGTCCTCGCGCGGGCCAACGCGATGCTGAGTTCGGACAGCGCGTGAGCGAGCAGACCGCGGACCGCGAACCGTCGCCGTCGGTGCTGGCGTACACGTCACGCGACAAGGCGCGCGACCTGCTGCGGCGCGCCTTCACCCGCCGTCGCGCGCGCCTGGTCATCGTGAAGTCGCTCGACGCCGCGAAGGCCGCCCTCGGGGCGTCGCTCATTGACGCCGTGATCGTGGATGTCTCGTCGCCGACCGATGAGACCTGGGGCGTGGCGGCCCTCGCCCGTGAGCTGCCGAGCATCCCGTTCTTCGCGCTGGCCCCGCCGCGCCCGGCGGACGCGGGCGTGGTCGGCAAGTGCGCGTCGCTCGACTTTGCCGACCTGCTGGCCGAGGGCGTCGATGATGCCGCCCTGCGTGAGCTCGTGGTGCGGCACGCATTTTCGGTGCGCTTTGCCGCGGCGCTGCGCGGGGCGCACAGCGCGCTCGGCCTGGACGCGCCGCTGCAGCAGCGGGCGTGGGAGTTCATCGTGTCGGCGGGCGGTCGCCCCGTGCGCACCGATGCTGTTGCCGAGGCGCTCGGCGTGACGCGCGAGCACCTGAGCCGGAGCTTCTCGGCCGAGGGCGCGCCCAACCTGAAGCGCGTCATCGACCTCGTGCGGCTGATGGCCGCGGCAGAACTTGCGAAGAACTCCGGGTACGACCTCGCCGACGTGGCCGTCATTCTCGGGTTCGCGTCGCCCTCGCACCTGGCCAGCACGGCGCAGCGCGTGGCGGGCATCCGCGCCGCGTCGCTCACGCGATTGCGCACGCAGGATCTGCTGGTCCGGTTCCGGCAGGGGCGGTCGCGCAGCGGCGAGTAAACGGTGTCAAGAATTCCCTGATGGAATCAACCGGAACTCCCGACAGCCTGTCGCGCACTCGCACTCCTAACTTGGAGTCTGTCGTTCGCTTCCTTATGGGACCCACGTTCAGCGTGTCGCGCTGACGTCCCGTTCGGCGGCGCACGTGGTCGTCCGTCACCGTTCGTCGCAACCGCAGTGCTGTTCTTCTCCCACTTCAGCTCCACGAGGAACACGATGGCTCATATTTCTATCAGAGCGTGGCCGTGGCGACTTGCCAGCGCGTTGCGGCTTCCCGCGCTGCTGCTGCTGCTCGCCGGCGTGGCCGGCGCCCAGTCAGTGATCATCTCTGGCAAGGTCACATCGGAGGCTGGCCAGCCGATTGTCGGCGCCAACGTCGCCGTCACGGTGCAGAACCAGTTCTACGGCGGCATCGCCAAGGACAAGGGCGTGTACAGCTTTACCGTCCCTGCGGCGGTCGCGAACGGGATCGACGCGGTAATCAGCGCGCGGTTCTTCGGCTTTGCCCCGGTCAAGAAGACGGTGCGGCTCGCGGGATCGGCCATCACGGTCGACTTCGCGCTGAAGGCCGATCCGTTCCGCCTGACGGAGCTGGTGATCACGGGCGTTGCGTCGGAAACGTCGCTGAACAAGGTGCCGTTTTCGATCGCCAAGGTCTCTGACGCGCAGATGAAGGAAGTTCCGGCGAGTTCCCCGATTGCGGCGCTGGCCGGCAAGGTGTCCGGGACGCGCATCGAACTGTCGAGTGGCACTCCCGGCGCGGCGCCGACCATCCGGTTGCGCGGCGCCACGAACCTCGGCGTCGGCGCGAGCTCACCGCTCATCCTGATCGATGGCGTCATCACCAAGTTCTCGATGGCGGACATCGATGCCAGCGACGTGGAGAGCATCGAGATCCTCAAGGGCGCGGCGGCGGCATCGTTCTACGGATCCGACGCGGCCAACGGCGTGCTCAACATCACGACCAAGCGCGGCAAGGGCGGCCCCGAGGGCGAGATGCAGGTCCGCACCCGCAGCGAGTTCGGCTCGTCCGACATCGAGCACTACGTGCAGACGAACAAGAGCCACTACTGGGTGCTGAACCCCGACGGTTCGTTCAAGGTCGATGCCTCCGGAGCGCGCAGCATTGAAGCCGACGGCATCATGGACAATGCGTACCCGTCGTCGGGTGCGGACGTCTGGCGTGACCAGCTCAAGACGTGGCTGAAGGGCGGCGCGTTCTATTCCAACAACATGCAGCTCTCGATGAAGCGCGGGAACACCAACTTCGCCACCTCGTTCACGTCCGATCACGACCAGGGCATCATGCCCATGCGTGACGGGTTCTTCCGCCAGACGGCACGCCTCAACGTCGACCAGGCGATCAACCCCAAGATGGACCTGTCGCTGAGCGTGACATACGGCACGAGCAAGTACGACCTCCCGCAGGGGAGCACGGGTGCCTGGTTCCCGCTGCTGCAGGCGCCGCCGGACCTTGACCTCAAGTACCCGGACGCCAAGAACAAAGCCATTCCGTTCTTCCCCAAGCTGCCGGTGAGCAAGGGCGGCGCGCTGCGCGAGAACCCGCTGTACAACTTGTCCGTGGCCTCGACGGCCTATGATCGCGAGCGCTTCCTCGGTTCGACGGCGTTGCGCTATCGTCCGTTCTCGTGGCTCAAGGTCGACGCGTCGTACGGCACCGACCGCTCCAACCGCCGCAACGCCAACTACACGCCGCGCGGCAGCCTCACCAGCACGGCCCAGCCGACGGACGGCGCGCTGTCCAACAGCAACTCCAATGACGTCGCCGAGAACACGCAGCTGAACGCCATTGCGCAGAAGCTCTGGTTCGGCAACCTCGCCACGACGACCCGCGTCAGCTACCTCGTGGAGAGGTTCCACGAAGTCAACGCGTACGCCGGCGGCTCGAAGCTGAACGTGTCGCAGGTGCCGGATCTTTCGGCCCTCGATCCGTCGCTGCTGAATGTCTCGTCGTACAACCACATGATGAATTCGGTCAACTACATGTTGTCGCAGGCGTTCGACTACAAGGATCGCTACGTGCTGGACGCGCTCTACCGGAAGGACGGCTCGTCGCTGTTCGGCCCGGACGCGCGGTGGGCGGACTTCTATCGCGTGGCGGGCACGTATCGCCTCACCGAAGACTTCGCCATCCCGCACGTGCAGGAGCTTCGGCTCCGCGCCGCGCAGGGCACGGCGGGGCTGCGCCCGTCGTTCTCCGACCAGTACGAGACGTACACGCTGTCGAATGGCCAGTACTCCAAGAACCAGCTGGGCAACAAGGCGCTGGAGCCGGCCATCCAGACCGAGCAGGAATTCGGCCTGAACATGCAGTTCCTCGACCGCTTCGACCTTGAGATCGTCAAGGCCGATCGCTCAACGGTTGGCGCCTTCCTGGCCGTGCCGCTGTCGCTGGCCCAGTCGGGTGGCTTCCGGAACCAGGTGCAGAATGCCGCCACGGTCTCGGCGAAGACCATGGAATTCTCCCTGCAGGCGAATATCTACGACCGCGCGAACTTCAAGTGGTCGCTGGGGCTCACGGCAGACCGCACCACGCAGAAGATCGACAAGCTGGGGCGGGCCGCGTTCCGCGTGAACGCCGACGGCTCGCAGGGGCAGGACGTGTTCTACTACCGTGAAGGCGAGGCGCTCGGCATCATCTACGGGCAGAAGTGGGTGCACGACCCGCAGCAGCTGCTCGACAACCCGGCCAACAAGGCCAACCCGCTGTTCTCGGTGAACGACTACGTGGTCAACAGCGACGGATTCGTCGTCCTGAAGGCGAATCTTGGCAAGATGACGGAAGCCCCCATCAAGTACATCAATGCCACGGGCGACAACTTCGTGATCGGCGACGTGAACCCGGATCTCTCGTTCGGCGTCTCGAACACGTTCCGGTACAAGAACCTCTCCGTCTACGCCCTGCTGAATGGTGTCAGGGGTGGTGATGTGTACAACTTCACCAAGCAGTGGATGACGCAGGATGAGCGTACGGCCATGCAGGATCAGGGCGGCCGTCCGGCGGCCGAGCGCCGTCCGTCGGGGTTCTACCAGCAGATCTACAATGCGCTCAACGCCAATGAGGTGTACGTCGAGGACGGCTCGTACGTGAAGCTGCGTGAGCTCTCGGTGAGCTACACGTTCAGCCAGCGCATGCTGGAGGCCGCGCAGCTCACCCGGATCATCAAGGGCGCGAAGTTCGCCTTGATTGGCCGCAACCTGATGACCTGGACCCAGTACTCCGGCTTTGATCCCGAAGTGGCGTCGGGCAGCGACTTCAACTTCCGGATCGACGGTTTCAAGTATCCCAACTTCCGCAAGATCACCGGCCAG
>CAYHCW010000272.1:0-4837 GCA_964355025.1 uncultured Gemmatimonas sp.
CGGCTGGTGGAGCGCGGCGTGCCATACATCGCCATCAACTACAACGGGTGGGACACGCACAAGCAGAACTTCCAGGTGATGCGCCAGAAGCTGCCGCAGATGGACAAGGGCATGGCCACGCTGCTGCAGGACCTGTCGGAACGCGGCCTGCTCGACAGCACGATCGTCTGGTGGGGCGGCGAGTTCGGGCGCACGCCGAGGGTGCAGTGGGAGGCGCCGTGGAGCGGTGGGCGCGGGCACTGGGGCCAGGCCTTCAGTGCAGTGGTCGCCGGCGGCGGGTTCAAGGGCGGGCACGTGGTCGGCGGCACCGATGCCACCGGCAGCGAGGTGCGGGACCGCCCGGTGTCACCGGTGGACCTCATTGGCAGCATCTATGAGCAGCTCGGCGTGGCGCCCGACGCGAAGCTGCCGCATCCACAGGGGCTCGACGTGAAGGTCATGCCCTCGGCCGCCGAAGGTGTGGCCCTGGCCGGCGTCACCACGAGCGGCCGCCTCTCCGAGATCATGTAGCCATGGCGCGCATTGAGATGCTGGGCACGCTGTTGGCACTCGCCGTCCCGGCGCTGCACGCGCAACAGGTGAACTCGCCGCGCATCGGCTATGTCTATCCGGCGGGTGGCCAGCGTGGCACCACGATTCTCGTGGAAGTCGGCGGGCAGTTTGTCGACGGGGCAAGCATCGTGCTCGTGTCCGGGTCGGGCGTGCAGGCAAGGGTCGTGGGCATCGACAAGCCGCTCGCCGGCCAGCAGCTCGCCACCCGGCGCGACACGCTGCAGGCCATGCAGAAACGTCCGCCGAGCCCGGCACTGCGCGCCGCGATGATGGCGCTGCGCGACACGCTGGCCAGTTCGGTGCGCCGTCGCGCAATTCCCGCCATCGCGGAACTGGTGACGATCGAGCTCACCATCGCCCCCGACGCGGAGTCGGGCGAACGGCAGCTTCGGCTGCTCACGCAGAATGGCATCGCCGGTCCGCTCGCGTTCCGTATCGGCGACGTGCCGGAGTTTCGCGAGCACGACGCGAAACTCACACCGGCCGACATGGAGACGACGGTGACGCTTCCGGCGACCGTGAACGGCCGGATGATCCCCGGGGACGTCGACCGCGTGCGCGGCCAGGCCCGCGCCCAGCCGCAGTACGTTCCCGGTGACGCCGACCGATGGCGCTTCGCCGCGCGGAAAGGCCAGCAGCTCGTCTTCGCGGCCGCCGCGCGCGACCTGATGCCATACCTCGCCGATGCCGTCCCGGGCTGGTTCCAGGCGGTGCTCACGCTGTTCGATGCGAACGGTCGGGAAGTGGCATTCAACGACGACTATCGGTTCAATCCCGACCCGGTGCTGCACTACCACGTCCCGGCCGACGGCGACTACGTGCTCGAGGTGAGGGACGCGATCTTCCGCGGACGCGAGGATTTCGTGTACCGCGTCACGATGGGTGAAGTGCCCTTCGTGACGAGCAGCTTTCCGCTCGGCGGTCGCTCCGGCTCAACCTACGCCATCGAGGCCACCGGCTGGAACCTGCCGACGACCCGCGTCGCGTTCGATGCGAAGCAGGCGGAACCGGGTGTCTTCGACTTGACCGTACCCGATGCGACGATGCGCTCGAACACGTTTCCCTTCGCGGTGGACGTGCTGCCGGAGGAACGGGAGCAGGAAGGGAACGACTCGCCGAAGGAGGCGCAGCCGCTGAAGGGTCCCGTCATCGTCAACGGACGCATCGATCGCCCCGGCGACGTCGACGTCTTTCGGTTTGACGCACGCGCCGGCGACAGCGTCGTCGTCGAGGTGATGGCGCGCCGGTTGGGCTCGCCGTTCGACTCGGCGATCGAACTGACGAACGAAGCCGGCGGGCGCCTTGGGTTCAACGACGATCACGAAGACCCCGGCACGGGTCGCGACACGCACCACGCCGATGCGTATCTCATGGCTCGGGTGCCCGCGACCGGCCGGTACTTCATTCGCCTCTACGACGTGCAGCGCCAGGGCGGACCCGAGTACGCGTACCGGCTGCGACTGAGCGCGCCGCGTCCGGACTTCGAGCTCCGCATCACGCCGTCGAGCGTCAGTGCGACGGGTGGCGCCACGGTGCCACTCACCGTCACGGCCGTCCGGCGCGACGGCTTCGCCGGAGACGTCGCCATCTCGCTCGTGGACGCGCCGTCCGGATTGTCACTGAGCGGCGCGACCGTGCCGGCGGGACAGGACCAGGTGCGCATCACACTCACCGTGCCGCCCGTCGGCGCTCCGGCCCTCGTCGGCCTCCGGTTCGAGGGACGCGCAACAATCCAGCGCAAGACCGTGACGCGCCCTGCAGTGCCGGCCGACGACATGACGCAGGCCTTCGCGTGGCATCACCTCGTGACATCGGACGACATGCTGCTCTCGGTCTCGCCACGCGGCGGCACGCGCGTCTCCTCGCGCATCGTGTCCGGCGCGCCGCTCCGGGTGCCGCCGGGCGGGTCGGCCCGTGTGCGCGCCTCGTTTCCGCCGGGCTACTCGACGTTCCAGAATTTGAAGTTCGAACTGCGCGACCCGCCCGACGGCTTCTCGCTGGGCGACGTCTCCCTGTCCCAGACCGGCGCCGAGTTCGTGATCCACGCCGACTCGGCCAAGGCCAGGCCCGGCGCGCGCGGCAACCTCATCGTCTCCATTTCAGGCGAGCGCACGGCGGCGGCCAACGCGCCGAACGCCGGCGCACGACGGCGTGTGAGCATCGGGATGCTGCCGGCGATCACCTTTGAGGTCACCGGGCGCACGAAGTAATCCGCTTACACCAGCGCTTTCGCGATCAGCCCGCCGTGATCGCGCCCGTTTTCGATGAAGATCTTGTTGGCGTCGTACCCGCTGGCCAGCACGCCGGCGATGAACACGCCCGGTACCGGCGTCTGCATCGTCGTCGGGTCGTGCGCCGGCACCCCGGTGACCGCATCCACCGGCACGCCAAGCTGCGCCAGCAGCGTCCCGTGCGGCGTGTACCCCGTCATCAGGTAGACCAGCGACGCACTCAGCACCTCGGTGCCTCCGGCTGCGTCCAGCACCACCCCCCGCGCGCTGATCTCCCGCACCCGCGCGTTCCACCGCACGCCAATCGCTCCCTCGGCGAGCAACCTGGTGATGTCCGGCAGGATCCACGGCTTGATGTTCTTGTCCCACGTCGGGCCAAAATGCACGATGGTCGCTCGCGCGCCGCAGCGGTGCAGGTCGAGCGCGGCCTCCACCGCCGAGTTGCCGCCGCCCACCACGACGACGTCCTGCTGGAATCCGTCGTGCCCTTCGCGAAAGAAATGCGTAACGTGCGGCATCTCCTCGCCCGGTACGCCAAGCCGGTTCGGCGTGCCGAAGTAGCCCGTGGCCACCACCACGGCGCGGGCGCGCATCTCGCGCCGCTCGCCGCCCTGTGGTTCGGTGGCGACGACGAACCCATCGCCGTCGCGCCGCACGTCGACCACACGCTCGTACTGCCGCACGTCGAGCGCAAAGCGCGTGGTCGCCGAGCGGTAGTACGCCATCGCCTCCTGTCGGGTAGGCTTCTCCCCGGCAATCGGGAACGGCACGTCGCCAATGCTGATCTTGTCGGCCGACGAGAAGAACGTGATGTACGTGGGGTACTGGCTGATGGACGACACCAGGCACCCCTGCTCGAACACCACGGCCGGAATCCCCGCCTGCTTCAGCGCGATGGCGGCGGCGAGTCCGCAGGGACCCGCGCCAATGATGCAGACCTCCGCCAACTGCCGACCGCCGTCCGCCGACAGGCTCACAGCCCGATGATCTGGTCCCGCCGGGTCCCGACGCTCACGTAGCGGATGGGGCTCTCCACCAGCGCCTCGATGCGATCGAGGTACGCGCGCGCCCGCGCCGGCAGCGCGTCGAGTGTGCGGGCGTCCGCGGTCGACGACAGCCAGCCCTCGAACCACTCGTAGTGCGGCGTGATGTGCTCCAGGTCGGCGAGGTCGCCGGGAAACTCGGTCACCAGCTGGCCGTCTATCTCGTAGCCTGTGCACAAGCCGATCTTCTCCAGCGTGTCGAGCACGTCGAGCTTGGTGACGGCCAGCGCCGACAGTCCGTTCACCCGCACCGCGTAGCGCACCACCACCGCGTCAAACCACCCGCAGCGTCGGGGGCGGCCCGTCGTGGCGCCGTACTCATTGCCGAGCGTGCGCACCTTCTCGCCCATCGCCTCGTCGAACTCGGTGGGCAGCGGCCCGGCCCCCACGCGCGTCGTGTAGGCCTTCACCACGCCGATGCACTCGTCCAGCGCGCGCGGCGACACGCCCACGCCCGTGGCGGCGCCCCCTGCGGTGGTGTTGCTCGACGTCACGAACGGATACGTGCCGTGGTCCACATCGAGCAGCGACCCCTGCGCCCCCTCAAACAGCACGGCAGCGCCGCTCTTGAGCGCGCGGTGAATCGCGAGGCCCACGTCTTCGCTCAGTGCCAGCAGGCGCGCCGACAGCGCCTGGAGCGCCGTGAGCGTGTGCTCGACGCTCGCCCGCTTGTCAGACCCAAAGCCGGCCAGGATGTGGTTGGCGTGCTCCGTGCCCTTCTCTACCAGGGCGCGCAAGCGCACCGGGTGCTTGAGGTCGAGCACGCGTACGCCGCGGCGCGCGATCTTGTCCTCGTAGCACGGGCCGATGCCCCGCCCTGTGGTGCCAATGGCCTTGCTCGCCGAGCTCTCCTTGTCCACCAGCTTGTGATACGGCATCACCAGGTGGGCACGGTCGCTCACGTACAAGCGGCCCGTCACGTCCACCCCGTCCCGCACCAGCTCGTCAACTTCCACGAAGAGTGTCTCCGGGTCGAGCACCACGCCGTTGCCAATGGCACAGCGCACCCCC
>CAYHCW010000273.1:0-4819 GCA_964355025.1 uncultured Gemmatimonas sp.
CCCCTAGCCCCTAGCCCCTAGCACCTAGCACCTCCCACCGTCCCTCCGCCGCGTCGAAACCTTCCGGCATTCGCGGCGTAGTGACCGCATGCATTTCTTCGAAGCCATCCGGCTCGCGCTGACGACGATCCGCACCCAGAAGATGAAGAGTTTCTTCACCATGCTGGGCGTGTGCATTGGCGTGATGTTCCTCATCGCCGTCGTGTCGATCGTCGAGGGAATGGGGCGCTACATGGAGCAGGACCTCATTGGCAAGCTGATGGGAGTCAACTCCTTCGAGCTGCGGCACCGCCCGAACATCCAGATGGGCGACATGGATCCGTCAGTCTACGAGGAGTGGCGCCGCCGGCCTCGCCTGTACCATGACGACGTGGGGCCCGTGGTCGAGGCGCTCGCCCCGGGGTCGCGCTGGGCCGTGGTGAGCGACAACAGCCTCAAGGTGACGTCGCGCTATTCGGGGGGGCCGCGCACCGCGCAGATCAGCGCCATCGAGGGCGACTGGTTCGCCATCAAGAAGTTCGTCATCGCCGAGGGGCGCGAGTTCACGCCGCAGGAGCTGGCGATGGGAACGCCGGTGGTGATCATCGGGCCGGATATCGTGAAGCGGCTCTTCCCGGGGCTGAGCGCCATCGGGCGGGAGCTGCGGCTTGGCGGGCTGCCCTACACCGTCGTCGGCGTGCTGGAGACGCAGGGAAGCGCCTTCGGCATCTCGTTCGACAACCAGGTGATCGCCCCGTGGCAGGCCCCCGTGCACCGCCTGCTCAACCGGATTCCGAACATCATCGACGCCATCATCGTGCAGGTGCCGACGGCCTCGCAGATGACCGACGCGCAGGAGCGCGTCCGCCAGGTGATGCGCGCCCGTCACAAGTTGCGGCCGGGGCAGCCCGACAACTTCTCGGTGCAGACGGCGGAAAGCGCCCTGGCATTCTGGAACAAGATCAAGCGCTACCTGGTGCTGGCCGGCATCGCACTGCCGGCCATCGGCCTTGTCGTCGGCGCGATCGTGATCATGAACATCATGCTGGTGGCGGTCGCCGAGCGCACCCGGGAGATCGGCATACGCAAGGCCATCGGCGCCCGGCGCGCCGACATCCTGAGCCAGTTCCTCATCGAGGCGGCGACGCTGAGCACGCTGGGCGCGGCCCTCGGCATCGCGCTCGGCATTGGACTCGCCAAGTTCATCGCGGCGGTCAGTCCCCTCCCGGCCACCGTGGCGCCGTGGTCGATCGTGGTCGGCGTCGCCCTGGGCGCCGGCGTCGGGATCATCAGCGGCGTGTACCCGGCCAGTCGTGCCTCGATGCTCGATCCCATTGCCGCGCTGCGCCAGGAGTAGCCGTGACCAGATTTGCGCAGGGTGCCTATGACATCGTGGAGGGGGTGCGCATCGCCATCGATGCGCTCAAGGCCAACCGCGTTCGCGCGGCCCTCACGATCCTCGGCATTGCCGTCGGCGTCTTCGTCGTCGTCGTGATCTCGGCGGCGGTGCACGGCATCAACGTGAGCGTCGCCAAGGACCTCGAATCCACCGGGCCGACGACGTTCTACGTGCAGCGGTACCCCATCTCGTTCGAGGCGTGCGACGGCACGGGCGACACGTGCAAGTGGCTGTCGAACCCTCCCATCACGTTTTCCGAACTCGAGACGCTCAACCGGCTTCCCGGGTCGGCGTCCGTGGGTGCGGCCATGTTCTGGGCGGGCTCGGTGAAGTACCGCGACCGGCAGCTGCCGTCGGCAAGCATCGAGTCGTATACCGGCAACTGGTCGATCTTCGGCGCTCCCGAGATGATGGAGGGCCGTGCCTTCACCGAGCAGGAGGCGCGAAGCGCCGCGCGCGTGGTCGTCCTGACGACGGTCACGGCCGAGCGGCTGTTCGGCGACAGCGATCCGCTGGGAAAGGAGATCATGGTGAACGGCACGCCGTTCAGCGTGATCGGCGTCTACCGTGACAATGCCAGCTTCCTGTCGGGGGGCGGTGACCGGGCCAAGGTCGTGATGCCCATCCAGTCACTCGGGCGGCACCTCAACGTGCAGATCCGGGACATGGGACTCGCCGTGAAGCCCCGCGAGGGGTACCGGCAAGACGAGCTGATTGACGACGTCACGGCCGCGCTGCGCGGCCAGCGCGGCCTGCGTCCCGCGCGCGCGTCGAACTTCGCGATCATCACGCAGGACAAGATCATGGATGTCTACAACAAGATCTTCGGGATGTTCTTCCTGGTGATGATCTCGCTGTCAGCGGTCGGGTTGCTGGTTGGCGGCGTGGGCGTGGTGGCCATCATGATGATCTCGGTGACCGAACGGACCCGGGAGATCGGCGTGCGCAAGGCGCTGGGCGCCACGCGAGGCACGATCCTGTGGCAGTTCCTCATCGAGGCCGTGACGCTGACCGGCATCGGGGGGGCCATCGGCCTGTTCGCCGGCTGGGGCGTGTCATTGCTGATCCGCCAGTTCAGCCCCATCGCGTCCTCGGTGCCGCCCCTGGCGGTGGTGGCGGCCCTCGGCGCGAGCGCGGTCACGGGCGTCGTGTTCGGCATGCTGCCGGCTGCGAAGGCGGCAAAGCTGGATCCGGTGGATGCGTTGAGGTACGAGTAGATGCCCTTCCTCGAAGCCGTTCGCCTGGCCCTCGACACCATCCGCGTGCAGAAGCTCAAGAGCTTCTTCACGCTGCTCGGCGTGATGATCGGCGTGATGTTCCTGATCGCCGTCATCTCGATCGTCGAGGGCATGAGCCAGTACGTGGAGAACGACTTTGCCGGCAAGATCATCGGCGTCAACACGTACAACTTCCGGCGCCGCCCCGACTTCACGCCCAACGAGAGCGACGACCAGTGGCGGGAGTACCAGCGGCGTCCGCGCATCTACCCGGCCGAGGCGGAAGTCGTGCGCGGCACCATCCCGCCGGGGTCCCGCGCGGCGATCATCAGCGAGAACTTCATCTATGCCGTGGGCGGGTCGGCGCGTCCGCGCATGGTGCAGGCCGTGGCGACCGAGGCAGACTACTTCCAGATCAAGAAGTTTGGCATCGCCAGCGGGCGGGCGTTCACGGCGCAGGAGGTCAAGGCCGGCACGCGGGTGCTGGTGGTGGGCGTGGAGGTCGGCGACCACTTCTTCCCGGGCCTCGACCCGCTGGGCCGTGAACTCCGCGTCAAGGGGACGCCGTACACGATCATCGGCGTCGTCGAGAAGCAGGGCTCGATCTTCGGCTTCTCCATGGACCGCCTGGCCATCGCGCCCTACACCTCGCCGATGCTGCGGGCCCTCCGCCCGCGCGGTGACATCGAAGGGCTGCTGATCCAGGCGCCCACGTCGGAACTGGTGCTGGAGGGGATCGAGAACGCGCGCGAGGTGCTGCGCGGACTGCGCCACCTTCCGCCCGGCAAGCCCGACAACTTCGCGCTCGAGACGTCCGATTCGGCGATGCAGTTCTTTGACGAGCTCAAGGGGAAGATGATGCTGTTCGGCACGGCCCTCCCGGCCATCGGGCTCGTGGTCGGCGCGATGGTGATCATGAACATCATGCTCGTGGCCGTCGCCGAGCGCACACGCGAGATCGGCATCCGCAAGGCGCTGGGGGCGACGCGCAGCAACATCCTGTCGCAGTTCCTGATCGAGGCGGCCACGCTCTCCGTGATCGGCTCGGCCATCGGCATCGGCCTTGGCATCGCGCTGGCGAAGGTCATTCAGGCGGTGACGCCGCTGCCGGCGGGCGTGGCCCTCTGGTCGATCTTTGCGGCCCTGGCGCTCGGTGCCGGGGTGGGCATCGTGGCGGGCGTGTATCCGGCCAGCCGCGCCGCCCGCCTCGACCCCATCGAAGCCCTGCGGCAGGAGTAAGCGATGCGCTTCTGGGACCAGGTGAAGATGTCGCTGGAGGGCGTGATGATCGCCCTCGACGCGATTCGCGCCAACAAGGTGCGCGCCGGGCTCACCATCTCGGGCGTGGCCGTCGGGGTGTTCGTGGTGGTGGCGATGGGCGCGACCATTCACGGCATCCGGCGGAGCTTCCAGCAGGACCTCGACGAGTTCGGCGCCAACAGCTTCCAGGTGCGGCGGCGCGGCATCGGCTTCAACACCTGCGACGGCACGGATGAGAACTGTCCCGACCGCCGGAACCCGCGCATCACGCTCGACGACTGGCAGGCCATTCGACGCCTGCCGGAAGTCCAGCACGCCACCGCGTGGCTGTTTGCCCAGGAAGACTTCACCTACCGCAATCGCACCATCAAGGGCGTGGGGATCGACGCGCAGAGCGCCGACTGGATGCTGACCGACGTGGCGGACATCTCGCCCGGCCGCTCGTTTTCGGAGTCGGAGCACGACGCGGCGACCCCGGTGATCGTGGTCAACGACTCGCTCAAGAGCCAGCTGTTCGGCGACAGCGACCCGATTGGCAAGCAGATCAACGTGGGAAAGATGCAGTTCACGGTCATCGGCGTGTACCACGCCAAGGCCGGTTTCCTCAAGTCGATGGACGGCCGCGGCCCCGACAAGCCGCGCGCGGTGGTGCCGATGATGACGGCGTGGCGCAAGATGGACGTCTGGCGCAGCATGCTGATCATGGTGAAGCCGCGCGCGGGCGTGGTGCGCGAAGATGCGATGGACGCCGTGACCGCCCTGATGCGTGGCCGACGCGGCCTGCACCCAAGCCAGCCGAACAACTTCTACCTGATCGGCATGGAGCGGATGCTCGACGTCTTCAACCAGCTGTTCGGCGCCATCTTCATCGTGGGGCTGGCGCTGTCGGCGGTGGGACTGCTGGTGGGGGGCGTGGGCGTGGTGGCCATCATGATGATCTCGGTGACCGAGCGCACCCGCGAGA
>CAYHCW010000274.1:0-4807 GCA_964355025.1 uncultured Gemmatimonas sp.
GCGTGCCATCACGTCAGGGAAACGGGGGATTACATATGCGCTTGACCATATATAACTTGCCTAGGCGCATATGAAAGTCAACGCCGCCCTGCGCCACGCTGGCGGCGATGACGACACTCCACGGTGAGACCATGGCCCGCTCGCTCCCGCTGCACTCCGATACCCCTGCACCACACCCTGCCGCTTCCTCCGCACCTCACTGTGACTCTTCCCCTGCACTGAGTGGTACGGTGCTGGTCTTCGACCCCGCCATGTGCTGCCCCACCGGCCTCTGTGGCCCCGGCGTCGACCCGGCCCTGCTGACGATCGCGCGTGACCTGCGCTGGCTCGAGTCGCAGGGCGTCACGGTGGAGCGTCACGGCCTCGCGCAGTCGCCCGACGTTTTCGTTGCGCAGTCAAAGGTCACCGGGCTCATGCAGGCGTTCGGCGATCACGGCTTGCCGGCCACGCTCGTGAATGGCGAGGTGCTCACCCATGGCCGGTATCCAACGCGGGACGAGTTGATGGCCGCGCTCGGCGCCACACCGCAGTGACTCCGTTCCTCTTCTTCACCGGCAAGGGCGGCGTCGGCAAGACGAGCGTCGCCTGCGCCACCGCCGTGCAGCTTGCCGATGCCGGCATGCGCACGCTGGTGGTAAGCACTGATCCCGCGTCGAACCTCGACGATGTGTTCGGCCTGACACTCGGGGCCACGCCATCCCCCGTGCCGGGGATCGGGAATCTCTGGGCGATGAACCTCGACCCCGAGCAGGCCGCCGCGGCGTATCGGGAGGCGATGGTCGCCCCGTATCGCGGTGTCCTCCCCGCGTCGGCCGTGCGCAGCATGGAAGAGCAGTTTTCCGGCGCCTGCACCGTGGAGATCGCCGCCTTCAATGAGTTCACCACGCTGCTCGCCGATCCGGCGGCCGTGGCCGACTTCGATCACGTGATCTTCGACACGGCCCCTACCGGACACACGCTCCGCCTGCTGACCCTGCCGTCGGCGTGGACGGGCTTCATCGACACCAACACCACCGGCACCAGCTGCCTGGGGCCGCTCGCCGGCCTCGAGAAGCATCGCGCGCAGTATGGCCAGGCGATGCGTGCGCTCGCCGATGCGGCGCGCACGACGCTCGTGCTCGTGTCGCGTCCGGAAGCATCGGCGCTTCGTGAGGCCGCGCGCGCCAGCGGCGAACTGCGCGCACTGGGAATCGCCAACCAGGAACTCGTCGTGAACGGGGTGCTCGCCGAGCCGGCGGATGATCCCGTCGCCACGGCGTACATCGCCCGCCAACGCGAGTCGCTGGCGCACATTCCGGCAGCGCTCGCTCCGCTGCCGCGTCGCGACGTACCGCTGGTGGCGTGGGACTTGACCGGCGCGCCGGCGCTGCGCGCTTTTGCTGCGGCGGCAGCGGGGCATGAACCCGTCGCGACAACAACCTCGCCCGCCGCGGCCGCCCACGATGCGGCGGCCGCACCTCGCGCCGCCGGCGCGACGATGCCCGCGGGAGTTCCAGAACTCCCCGACCTCGCCGCGCTCGTCGCCGAGCTGGGCGCGTCACGCCGCGGCGTGGTGATGACCATGGGCAAGGGCGGTGTGGGCAAGACGACGCTCGCCGTGCACATCGCCCTCGCGCTCGCCCGCGCGGGACATCGCGTGCATCTCACCACCACCGACCCGGCGGCGCACGTGGCCGCGTCCGTCAGCGACGCCGGAGGCGACCGCCCAGCATCGCTGACGGTGAGCCGCATTGACCCGCACGCGGAAACCGCGCGCTACACCGACGAAGTGCTCGCATCAGCCGGCGAGATGGACGCCGCCGACCGCGCGCTGCTCGAGGAAGACCTGCGTTCGCCCTGCACCGAGGAGATCGCCGTCTTTCGCGCATTCGCCCGTGTGGTAGACGAGGCGCAGGACGGGTTCGTGGTGCTCGACACGGCGCCCACCGGCCACACGCTGCTGCTGCTGGACGCCGCCGAGAGCTACCATCGCGAGGTAGCGCGCACTGCGGGGAGCGCGCAGATCCCCGAGGCCGTGCGCGCTCTGCTGCCGCGACTGCGCGACCCCGCCTTCACCAGGATGCTGCTCGTCACGCTCGCCGAGAGCACGCCCATTCACGAGGCCACGCGGCTGCAGGACGACCTGCGTCGCGCGGAGATCGAACCGTATGGCTGGGTGGTGAACGCCAGCCTCGCGGCCAGCGGTACCGCGCATCCGCTGCTGCGCGAACGCGCCGCACTCGAGCGGCCCCGCATCGACGAGGTGCGTGGGCTCTCCACGAGGGTATGGCTGGTTCCGTGGCACGCGTGACATAATTGGATCGGGCGCCGGCCAGACGCGCGCGCCCTCCCCACGCCCAACTCGGACCTCCAATGACGCAGTCGCGACTCGCTACGGTGTTCACTCATGCGGTGCTAGTCGCCATCCTGGCGCTGCCGTCCCCGCACTCTGCCCGCGCGCAGGCCGCCGCGTCACCCACCAAGCGCAGTGCGCGCGCGTGGCCGCTTACCCGGCCCGAAGCGACCAACTACGCCGAGACGAGCCGCTACGACGACGTCATCGGCTTCATGAAGGCGATGGCCGCCGCCTCGCCGCAGATCCACCTGACGACGTACGGCTACACGTTTGAGGGACGCCCGATGCCGCTCGCGGTGATCGGCGCGCCCAACGCAACGCCCGAAGCCGTACTGGCCACGGGAAAAACGCGCGTCTTCATTCAGGGCAACATCCACGCCGGTGAAGTGGAGGGCAAAGAGGCCGCGCTCTGGCTGCTGCGCTCGCTGGCCAAGGGCGAGCGCGCGGCCTGGCTCAAGGACGTCGTGCTGCTCATCACGCCGATCTACAATGCCGACGGCAACGAGCGCGTGAACGTGCGCAACCGCGGCTCGCAGTACGGCCCGGTCGGCGGAATGGGCCAGCGCCACAACGCGCAGGACCTCGACCTCAACCGCGACGGCACCAAGCTGGAGACCGCCGAAGCGCGCTCGATGGCCCGCCTGCTCACGCAGTACGATCCGCACGTGGCCATCGACCTGCACACCACCAATGGCAGCGATCACGGCTACTACCTCACCTACGAGATCGGCCTCAACCCCAACAACTCGCCCGGCATCACGAAACTCCTGCGCAATGACCTGCTGCCGGCGGTCACCTCGGCGGTGAAGACCAAGCACAACTGGGACTTCTTCTACTACGGCGGCGCCGCATCGCGTCAGGGCGAACGCGCCTGGTGGGGCGACCTCGATCTCTACAAGCCGCGGTACACGCACACCTACTTCGGCATCCGCAACCGCATCGGCATCCTCTCCGAGACGTATTCGTACGCCACGTTCGAAGATCGCATCAAGGCCAGCTACTGGTTCGTCGAGGAAATCCTCAACTACACCGCCAAACACGGCGGGGAGATGCGCCTCGCGGTGGCGACGGCCAACACCGAGTCGATCATCGGCACGCAGCAGATGGTGCGCGGCCAGCTGGTGAAGCTGCCGGGCACGGTGCAGGCGGTGCTTGCCCAGACCGCCTACGAGCCGAATCCGTACGTTCCCGACCGGCCCTTGCGCCGCCGGGTGAACGGGAGCGAACGCATAGAGGCCATGCCGCACTACGGCACCGTGGAGCCCATCGAGACGAGCCTCGCGCCGCGGGCGTACGTGATCGCTGCCGCACCGGCGGCCGCACCGGTGGCCGCACCGGCGGCGCCTCGCGTCGTCGTCGGCCCCACCGCGCGCATGTTGGCAAGCGTGATCGACCGCCTCACGGCGCACGGCATCAAGTACTTCGTCACCAGCCGGGAACTGACGCTCAAGGCGGAGCGATTCAAGATCGAGTCGTCGCAGCAGGAAGCCCAGGAGTACCAGACGCACAAGCTCCGCACGCTGACCGGCGCGTGGGAAGCCACCGAGCAGGTGCTGCCTGCCGGCTCGCTCGTGGTTCCCATGGACCAGCCGCTGGCCCGTCTCGCGTTCATCCTGTTCGATGCGCGATCCGACGACGGGTTCATGGCGTGGAACATCCTCGACGCGGTGCTGGGAGCCGCGCCCGCGCCTCAGTTTTACCCCGTGTTGCGCACGATGGAGACTATCGCGAGGTAGCCTCCGGAATGCGCCCCGGCGTCGGCGGCGCGCCCAAACGCTCGAGCTCCTGCTCGATGGCCGGAATCTCCGTCGTCAGCACCGGCTTCAGCTTGGCGTACTCCAGCGCAAAGTCGGCGGCGGCAATGGCGTACTGCTCGCGATTGGTGGTCGTGGGCGGCGCGAGCATCCCGTCGGGGGACGCGTTGCCGGCAAACGACTGAATCGACACCGGCACCTGCTCGCCACGAGCCGCATTGATGGCGTCGCCGCGAAGCGCCCGAATCGATAGCGCGAGGCGCGCATTCACGGCCCGGGCCCGCGCGGCCAGCTCCTTCGGCGCCTGCGGCATCTGGTCAATTACCTTCACGATTGCATCCATCTTGGTCTTGGCCGCCGCTGCCGCCTCCACCGAGGCCGCAATCTGACGCGTCAGTTTCTGCGCCTGTACCCGGAACGCGAGGTTGGCTTCGCGGTCCGCCACGGTCGTCGTCGCCGCGGGGTCGTGGAGGATGCTGAACGACACGGGCCCCGCAAGCGTCGTCTGCACGCCCTTCTCGCGGCGCACCAGCGTCACGGTGTACTTGCCCGGCGGAACCGCGGCGCCCGCGGCTGCGCCGCCGAACGGTCCGCCACCACCACCGCCGCCACCGCCGCCAGCTCCTGCACCGGCACCGCCTGCGCCGGACGCGCCATCACCCGGTGCATCCAGCGCACCACGCATGTCCCACGTCACGCGATGCGCACCACGCGAACC
>CAYHCW010000275.1:0-2623 GCA_964355025.1 uncultured Gemmatimonas sp.
TGCGGCACGTGGGGCTCGGAAAGGACCACCACCGCGCGGCCAAGGACGGCACCGATGAGATCGGCCTCGCCGTCTTCGCCACGTCGCTGGCGGTCGTCGCCGTCTTCATTCCCGTCGCCTTCATGGGCGGCATGATAGGCAAGATCTTCTTCCAGTTCGGCGTCACCGTCGCCTTCGCCGTCACGGTGTCGCTCTTCGTCTCGTTCACGCTCGACCCCATGCTGTCATCCGTCTGGCACGATCCCGACGCTGAAGAGCACGGCGACGAGGCGTTCCAGCGCGCGGGTCCCATTCGCCGCGTCGCGCTCCGTTTTGACCGCGCCTTCGAGAGTCTTGCCGACCGGTATCCTGGCTGGCTGCGCGTGGCGCTGGCCCACCGCGGCAAGGTCATCGCCGGTGCGCTGGGATCCGTCGTCATCGCACTGGCGATCGGCACGAGGCTGGGGTTCACGTGGATGCCCGATTTCGACGCCGGCGAGTTTTCCATCAACTATCGCGTTCCGCCCGGCTCCAGCCTGGCGTACACGATGAGCCGGGCTCGCCCCATCGACCAGTACGTGCGCACCCTGCCTGAAGTGGACTTCACCTCCTTCTCCATCGGCGGGCGCGGCGGCGCGACCGGCGGCAACATCAACGTCCGGTTGAAGCCGAAGCACGAACGCTCGCGCGACCAGTTCCAGATCCAGGAGGCCATCCGCAAGGAACTGCCCAGGTTCCCTGGCCTGACGGCAAACATCGGCGGCGCCAGCTCCATCTTTGGCGGACGCGGCTCTCCCATTGCCATCAACGTGCAAGGGCCCGAGGCCACGCGCCTCAAGCTCATCGCCTCGCAGGTAAATGACGTGGTGAAGGTCCTTCCCGGGGTGGCCGGCACCCGCTCGAGCGACGAGGGCAACGTCCCGCAGCTCGACGTGCGGGTCGACCGCCAGCAGGCGTGGGCCGCCGGCATCGGCATCAATAACATCGCGCAGACGCTCCAGCCGCTTTTCACCGGCCAGCGCGCCACGACGTGGCAGGATCCGCAGGGCTATTCGCACGACGTGGTCGTCATCTACCCCGATTCGCTGCGCGCCGGTGCCGCCGATGTCGCCGGCATCGCCATCAATGGCAGCGGCATCGACAGCCGCACCGGACTCCCGGCCTCCGTGCTCCTGTCGCAGGTTGCCGACGTGCGCCCCGGCGTCGGGCCCCAGCAGATCGAGCGCCGAGCCCTGGAACGCCAGGTCAAGATCGACGTCCAGGTCGTCCCCGGCACCCCGCTGGGCAACGTCGCCAACCTCGCGCGCGCGGCCCTCGACTCGATCGTTCTCCCCCCGGGCTACCGCACGGTCTTCACCGGCGACGTGCAGAACATGGAGGAGACCAAGGGCTATGTGGCCGAGGCGCTCATCCTCGCCGTCATTTTCATCTACCTCATCCTGGCGTCGCTGTTCGGCTCGTTCATCCAGCCGCTCGCCATCATGCTGGCACTGCCGCTCAGCTTCCTCGGCGTCGCCCTTGCCCTGCTGGTCACCAAGGGCACCCTCAACGTGATGTCGATGATCGGCATCATCATGCTGATGGGCCTCGTCACGAAGAACGGCATCCTGCTCATCGACTTCGTGAACCAGCGCCGCGCGGCCGGCGAGGCCCGGCTCGATGCAATTCTCGAGTCGGGGCGCATCCGGCTGCGCCCGATCATCATGACCACCGTGGCCATGATTTTCGGAATGCTCCCGCTGGCGTTCGCCCTCGGCGAGGGCGCCGAACAGCGCGCCCCGATGGCCCGCGCGGTCATCGGCGGGCTCATTACCTCCACCCTGCTCACCCTGTTCGTCGTGCCCGCGATGTATACCATTCTCGACGACGCCGTCGAGTGGCTGCGGTCGCGCCGGCACGCGCCGGTCGCCCGCCGTCGCTTGGCAGCCGAGGCCGATGTTGTGACCCCCGCTTGACGGCTCGCGCCACATAGTGTATTCAGCGGTTGGTCGGCGAACACCAAAAACGACAGACGAGAAATCAGGAGGGTGTATGCTTAGTGGTGAAGGGCTCAACGAAGAGCGCGTGTTCTCCGCCCGGGACGACGAGCCGGATGATTCCGGCGGCGGCGGCGGCGGTGGTGGTGGTGGAATGAGCTATGACGACGAGGATGACGAGGACGGGGGTTGGGCGACCAACAAGGACCAGTCCGACTCGCTGTGGGATAGCGCCGAGGAATCGGACGATGAGGACGATGAGGAGCCGGGCGTGATCGCCGACGCCGGCGAGGAGGAGGAGGACGCCGATCTCTTTGGCACTGGATTGGGTGAGACACGCCGCGCCTCGAAACAGAAGGCGAAGGCGGCGCCCAAGCCCGCCCCGGTAATCGCGGCGATCGCGGCTCCGGTCGCTGCGCCCAAGCCCGTGGCTGCCAAGCCGGCCGCCAAGCCGGCCGCCAAGCCGGCCGCCAAGCCGGCCGCCAAGCCTGCTGCCGCCAAGAAGGCCGCTCCCAAGAAGGCCGCCAAACCCGCCCCGAAGAAGGCGGTAAAGAAGCCGGCTCCCAAGAAGGCCGCCAAGAAGGCCGTAAAGAAGGCGGCTCCAAAGAAAGCAGCCAAGAAACCCGCTCCCAAGAAAGCGGTAAAGAAGGCGGCTCCCAAGAAGGCGG
>CAYHCW010000275.1:2723-4791 GCA_964355025.1 uncultured Gemmatimonas sp.
GGCGGCCAAGAAGCCCGCCCCCAAGAAGGCGGTAAAGAAGGCGGCTCCCAAGAAGCCCGCCAGGAAACCCGCTCCCAAGAAGGCGAAGAACAAGAAGTAGTCCCCGCCTCCGCTCGTCGCTCGCGGCGGACTGTGGAACGCGCACCTGGTGCGCCTTCCACAGTCCGCCGCCTGTCGTTGGCTCGCCGTGTGAACGTCCGCGAGTTATTCTCCAGTCACCGATGGCCGAGAATACCGTTGCGCTGTTGCGCGCCCACTCCAAGCACGCGCCCTGGAATGCCCGCGGCCTTGCCGCGCACGCCACGGCGCTCGTGGATGCCGCAGGCATGCGCCCCACCAATGCATCCGCCCGCGCGGCGCCGAGTGCGCGCGCAGTGCGCTTCTACGTGGCCACCGGCCTGCTCGACCATCCGCTCGGCCGCGGGACCGCCGCCACGTATCACTACCGACACCTGCTGCAGCTTCTGAGCATCAAGATCCGCCAGCGCGAGGGCCAGACGCTCGAGTCCATCAAGGGCGAGTTGACGGGCGCCACGGGCGATGCACTCGAGAAGCGCGTAGCCCAGTCGCTCGCCCCCGCGCTTGTGTCGGGCGCGGACCAGGCCGTGCAGCACGATGAAACCACCACAGCCTCCTGGCGACGCGTGATCGTCGCCGATGGCATAGAACTGCATGTCCGCGACGATACACCGGCGGCGCGCGGGGACTCCGTGGCCGCCTTGCGCGAAGCGGTGCGCGCCGCGCTCGCCCGCGAGGACTTTCGCTGATGCCGAACCCGGCGCGCCGGATCACCGGCCCAATCATCGCCCTGGGCTGAGGCGCGACTTGCTCCGTTTCACGGCGGGGCCCACTTTCATCGCGGCATGAGCCAAGCGCCCCGACGGCGGCAGCTCGCGCGCACCATCATCCTCGATCGCGCGCTCGAGAACCTGCCGCTCTTCCGCCTCAGCGACTCGGGTGAAGAGGTCGCCATCAGTTACACCGCCGACGGCGGTGGACGATGGCGCGTCCTGCCCGCCCCGGGCGAGCGCCTCCCCGGGACCTTCGATCAGGACGTCTACGTCGAGCTGCTGCGCCGCTATCACGAGGCGGGCGCACCCGCCGACGGCATCCTGACCTTCACGCTGCACGCCTTCCTGCGCACGATGGGGCGCCGCGTGGACGGGCGCACCTACGAGCAGCTGCGCGGCGCGCTCACTCGGCTCCAGCGCACGGCGCTGGAATCGACTGACGCCTGGTTCGACGCCACCACCGGGTTGCTCTGGACCGGTCAGTTCACGGTGCTCACCGCGGTGTCCATCGATCGGCGGCGCCTGACGGACCATGACCAGTTGGCCCTGTTCAGCGCCCTGACCAACAACGAGCCTGGCGACGCACACGTCACCCTGTCACCCCAGGTCCGGGGCAACATCCTGGCGGGCTTCACCATCGCGCTCGGCACGGCACGGTATCAGCAACTGTCTTCCCCCGTGGCCCGGCGCCTGTACCGTGTGCTTCAGGTGGCCCGCATCGATGCCGGGCGCGTCTGGCAGGTCCCGCTCGAACGCCTCGCCGAGCAGCTCCCGCTCGCCCAGCGCTATCCGTCGCACCTGCAGCGGGTCCTTCAGCCCGCCCACGAAATGCTCCTGGCCGCCGGTGTAATCCGCAGCGCCGTGGTTTCCCAGCAGGACAAGGTGTGGCAGGTCAGCTACCAATTGACCGACTGACGGGAACCCTCTGCCGGGCAACGGGTTCTGAATTAGGCACGGTCCTCGCGGCCGTCAGGGGTCCCCTCGCCGACGCCCCGTCATTCCCCCGGCCGCGCAGTGCCATTAGCTTGAAATTCCCTCCAGCAAGGCTCGTATGACGCGCACTCGCAAGACGCTCCTCACCCTGGCCGCCGTTGCCACCCCCGTCCTGGTTGGCGGTTTCGTCATTCAGGAACGCGCCACGCGCGACGGGGTGCGCCTGTTCGAGCAGGTGATGTCGATCGTCGGTGATCGGTTTGTCGACTCGGTCAGTGCCAACGCGCTGTACGAAAAGGCGGCACGCGGCCTGCTGAAGGAGCTCAAGGATCCCTACACCGAAC
>CAYHCW010000276.1:0-4787 GCA_964355025.1 uncultured Gemmatimonas sp.
ATGGATGCGGCGTTCCAGAAAGTGCAGTCGGTGATGGGCGCACAGAACGGCAACGAGTCGACCCGGTACTGCGGCGGCTGCCACGACCCCATCTCCCTCTTCTCTGGCACCAAGAACATCCTGACGAAGGACCTCACCACCCTCGCCGGGTACCAGGAGGGCATTTCGTGCATCGCGTGCCACGCGATCAAGGAGACCGACGTCAAGGGGAACGCGGCCTACGTGATGACCCAGCCCGAGCGCTACATGTACGAACTGGGCGACACCGTGGGGCCGTCGCGGTTCGTGCGCGATTTTCTCATTCGCGCGTATCCGCGCCAGCACGTGGCCTCGCTGCAGCACAAGCTCTTCAAGAGTCCCGAGTTCTGCGCGGCGTGCCACAAGCAGTTCATCGACAAGGAGATCAACAAGGTCGGCTGGGTGCAGCTGCAGAACCAGTTCGACAACTGGCGCAAGAGCCGCTGGAACCATCCGGGCGACGCCACCAAGACCATCGAGTGCCGCGAGTGCCACATGCCGCTCACGACGACCTTCGATCCGGCCAACGGCGACGACCTCGACTACAACCGCGCCCCCTCCGACGCGCAGCACCGGAGCCACCGCTTCCTTGGCGCCAACCAGTGGATGCCGCTGGTGCTCAAGCTGCCGGGCGCCGACGAGCACGTCGCGCTGACCGAGAAGTGGCTGCGCGGCGAGCTCGCCGTGCCGGAGATCGAGAGCAAGTGGCGCGCCGGCGCCGCCGTGCCGGTGGCCGTGGTCGCGCCCGACAGTGTGCACCCGGGCCAGCCGCTGACCATCCAGGCCGTGCTGACCAACAACAAGGTGGGGCACGACTTTCCCACTGGACCGCTCGACATCATCCAGGCCTGGGTCGAAGTGGTGGTCACCGACCAGACCGGGCGCGTCGTGTACCAGCAGGGGCAGCGCGACAGCACGAACTTCATCGCCCCCGGCTCGTTCATGCTCAAGGCCGAGCCGGTGGACGTGAACGGCAACCTGATCGACAAGCACAACCTGTGGGAGATGGTCGGGGTGCGCTATCGCCGGTCGCTCTTCCCGGGGTTCTCTGACAAGGAGGAGTTCACGTTCCTCTGCCCGTCGAGCGCGCTCACGTCGCCGGCGCAGGTGAAGCTGCGGAATCCCGGCGACACCAGCTCGCCGCTCAATCGCACGGCGGCGATGCGCGTGCCGCTTGGGCGCGTCACCGAGCTGCATGTGACGGCGCGGCTGATGTACCGGAAGTCCGACCAGTACCTGCTGAACTTCCTCTTCGGCAGCACGTCCGGCCTCACGGCGCGGGTGACGACGATGTCGGAGGACCGCAAGACGATCCGGGTCGTTGCCGGTGAGTAGGCACGGCCGCCTGCCCGGCGCCGCCATCGCGTTTCGATGGATGACGGCGCCGTGCTGACGCGCCGACAGCGAAAGCTCTGGATCACCGTTTCGCTTGGCGGTGCGTTTGCAGTGCTTGCCGGCGTCGTGGCGTGGAAGATGCTCGGCCGGTCTGAAGCCTACCGCCCCGGTGGCACCGTCGAAGGACTGACGGCCGAGCTGGCGCGCGCGCTGCCCGCCGACCATCCGCGTGTGACGTTCACCGACATCTCCCGCGCCGCCGGCCTCACGACGCCGAACTTCGTCGGCACGCGCTCGTCGCAGCTGCCCGAGGACATGGGGTCGGGCGCGGCGTTCGCCGACTTCGACGATGACGGGTGGGAAGACCTCGCCATCGCCAACGAAGTCGGGCCGCTCACGATGACGGACGCCGAGCGGCAGGCGTCGCCGGCGCGCGTGGTGCTGTACCGCAACAACCACGACGGCACGTTTGCCGACGTCACCGAAGCGGCCGGCATCAACGTGCGCGGCCTGGCGATGGCCGTGGCGTGGGGCGACTACGATGGCGATGGACGACCCGACCTGCTCGTCACGGCGTACGGCCGCAACGCGCTGTACCACAATGACGGTGGTGGCCGCTTCAGCGACCGCAGCGTCGCGACCGGAATTGGCGCGAGCGAGGGCTTCTGGACCGGCGCGGCGTGGGGTGACTACGACCGCGATGGCTCGCTCGACCTGTACATCACCGGCTACGTGAAATACACAAAGCAGCCGATTGCCGGTGCGCCGGGCATCATCGAAGTGGAGAACCCGGCGAGCATCAACCCGGCGTCGTTCGTGGGAGAGCGCAACCTGCTCTTTCACAACAACCGGAATGGCACCTTTACCGAACGTGCCGCGGCCGCCGGCGTGGACAATCCCGTGGGGCGCGGCCTCTCGGCGTCGTGGGTGGACATCGACGGCGACGGCTGGCTCGACCTGTACGTCGGCAATGACGTCTCCGACAACCTGCTCTACCGCAACCGGCGCAACGGCACGTTCGAGGACATCTCGCACGCCGCGCGCATCGCCGACTACCGTAGCTCCATGGGCATCGCCGTCGGCGACTGGAACGGCGACGGCCGGCAGGACCTGTTCCTCACGCACTGGCTCGCGCAGGGCAACGCGCTCTACGACAACGTGCCGCCTGCCGGGGCGCGCACGGCCAAGTCGGCGCCGGTCATCTTTGCCGATGAATCGGACCGCTACGGCCTGGGGCAGGTGTCACTCGACTTCATCGGGTGGGGGACGTCGTTCTTCGATTACGACCTCGACGGCAAGCTCGACCTGTTCGTGGTGAACGGCAGCACGTTGCAGAAGCGCGAGGCGCCCACCGAAATGGTGCCGATGCGCAGTCAGCTGTTCTGGAACCGCGGGCCCACCGAGGGATTCTTTGAGGTCTCCGGCGCGAGCGGGGACTTCTTCGGCAAACAGTGGGTGGGGCGCGGACTGGCGCTGGCCGACATCGACAACGACGGCGACCTGGACGCGATCGTGACTGTGCACGGCGGACCACCGCACCTGCTGCGCAACGACGGCGGCAACAAGAACCAGTGGCTGCAGGTGCATCTCCGCGGCACGAAAAGCAATCGTCAGGGGCTGGGAGCGACGATCACGCTCGTTGCCGGCGGAGCGCGCCAGGTGCGGCAGGTCGGCGCGCAGGCGTCGTACCTGTCGCAGAACAGCCTCATCGAGACGTTTGGCCTCGGCCCCGGCGTACGCGTCGTCGACACGATCGAGATCGTCTGGCTGGGCGGCGCGCGCGATGTGCGCACGAACGTTCCGGCCGGCCAGCGGCTGCGCGTTGTGGAGGGCGAGGTTGGCGTGGCCACGGACCGCGCGAGCGTCGTGAAGTTCTGGGCGTTGATGCGCGAGGCGATGTCGCAGCGCACGGCGGAGCAGCCGGCGGCCGCGCTGGCCACGTACCAGCGCGCGCTGGTGCTGGACCCCCGCCACGGGGACGCCTTGTACTACGCGGGCAGCATGCAGCTGGCGCTCGGCGCGTACGCTGATGCCGCGGCGACGTGGCGGCGCCTCATTGCCGTGGAACCCGGCAGTGCGCGCGCGTACTCGCAGATGGGGGCGCTGTTTCTCTGCCTCGATCCGGGCGCGCCCCTGAAGCTCGACTCCGCCGACGCGTACTTTCGCCGGGCGCACGAGATCAACAAGGAAGAGACGGGCCCGGTGCTGCAGCTCGGCGAGTCGGCGCTGGTGCGAGGCGACGCGGTCAGGGCGCGGCAGCAGTTCGAGACAGTGCTGGCCACGCACGCCTCCAGCGCGCCGGCGCACTTCTACCTCGGGTACCTGGCGCAGAAGCGTGGGGACGACGCGGGGGCGGCCCGCGAGTTCGCGCTGGCGCAGGCCAACCCGGTTGCCGCCGCCGTGGCGGGCGCGACGAACGAGGGAGACACCAGGGGCGGCACGCCGATGCGCGCCCGGTTGCCGCACTGCGATGGCCTGCGGCAGCTGGCCGAGGAGCGCGCGCCGGGCGATGCACGCGCAGCGATGCGGGAGAAGTACCGGCGTCTCGACAACTTGCTCACGAGCGCGCGCGCGCGACTGCGCTGAATTACGCGCTCGCCGGCGCGCGGCTCCACACCAGCGCGGTCAGCGCCGGTCCACCACACGCGTGTTGTACTCGCGCAGGTACTCCTGGTGCGCGGCGCTGGTGGGGTACTGTTCGCCCCGCGCGTACGGGTACTGCCTGATGGCGTGGAACGGCAGCGGGCCCACGGTGTTCCCGAGGGCGGTGTTCATGTCCGCGTCCTTGATCCATCCGTCCGAGTAGAGCAGGAAATCGCGCGTCCATCCCTTGGGCGGAGGCGGCGCCACGGCAAACTCCAGCGTTGTCTCGTCACCGGGCGCCATCACGATGTACATATCGTCGGAGCCGCGCAGCAACGGCAGCACATCGCCGAACCGCGTAAACGCGCCGGTGATGGGGCGCCAGACGGGCTCCGTGATGACGCTGTCGTAGTCGAACCAGTGCGGACCGTAGCGACCGCCCTTGCGATAGGTGCGTGAGAGACCGCGTGCGTGCAGGTCGGCCCGGAGGAGCGGCAGCGTGCTGACCTTCACGGGGCTGTCGGCAGCGTTGGTCGCGACGAACGCCTGGTCCCAGTAGATCTGCATGTTGGTGCGAATGCGCACGTGGTGATCGCCCGTGGGGAACTTGCCGGCGAGATCCACCACGATCGTCTTGTCCTTGCCCGACGGAAACCCGATGTCGGCCGCCGGCCGCCACACGCCGCCGGCATCGCGCACCTCAAGCACCGGCATCACCGGCTTGAGCCGCGACTGCTGCGACAGTGCGACGTTGATGCTCGCGTCGGTGGGGTAGATCCAGCCGCGCAGGAACAAGTGCGTGCCGGCACGGCCGGCGTCGTCGCCGAGGTCCATCACGAGGTCGTGCGTCT
>CAYHCW010000277.1:0-4773 GCA_964355025.1 uncultured Gemmatimonas sp.
AGGGCGAGTTCATCATGGAGGCCTACGGCGAACGTTTCGCGGCCGACCCCGGGACCATCAAGTACCAGGATCCGGCGCACCTGTTCTACAAGGCGACGAGCTACCACAACCTCGTCACGCTCCGTGGCGCCGACCAGACCTACCGGGATCCCGAGCGTGCGGTGGTGTTGGAGCAGACGAGTTTTGGTCCGGAGTGTGACTACATCGCGGCGGACCTGGGCAATTCGTACAAGGCGCTTGTCCGCTACCAGCGGCGGATACTGTTCGTGCGGCCGCACTATTTCGTCGTGGTCGACGACGTGGCGGCGAACGAGACCGGGCTGGAGTGGAATTACCACGCCTGCGTGCCGATCGCGGGCGTCGATTTGAAGGCGGGTCGGGTGCGGTTCTCAGGCACGAAGGCCGCGATGACGCTGGCCGTGGGCAGCGACCGCGCGCTGAAGGCGACGACGGGCGTCTACGCGGCGGAAGGCGTAGTCCTGACACACAACCTCATGCTGACCCAGGTCGAACCGGCGAAGACGATGAAGATCGCCGCGCTGCTGCTGCCGTTCCCGCTGGCGGCGGACGGCGAACCAAAGGTCACGGTCGAGTCGGGTGGCAACGGCGTGGCGTTCACCGTCGAGGGCGCCTGGGGGATGGACCGCGTGCGGTGCGAATGGGGCAGCGGAGCGGTGGAAGTAACACGCCGGGAGGGTGGTGGGGAGCGGAGGGTTTGGGCGGGGTGAGGGGTTAGTGAAAGTGTCGCTTGGCAAAGGTTCGACCGGATCCGCCCTTGAGGTAATGCTCGAAGGCGAGGGCGGTGCGGGTAGCTGGAAAGGCGAAGTACGCGGCTATGGTCCACGGGCGAAAGGGCGCTGTGGATGGATTTTGGCCGGCGTTGTGGCTGACTAGACGGGATCGGAGGTTAGCGGTGGAGCCGACGTAGTGTTGCTTGGGAACTCGTTGGCTTTGTAGGAGATAGACATAGTGCATGGCAGGCTGGATGGAGTGATGGGTCCAGGGAGCCAAGGAGGCCTGGTGTCATCCGGGTGGATTACGGCTGTTGGCGGACGCGGGAATCGGCTCCGCGAATGGGACCGGGTTGTGAGCGTACACGGAAGCCCTCCTTCGCCGAGCCTACGGCGGGCAGCCTCCGCACCATCTGTTGGGTGGTTCCTACAGGAACTCTAGAATCGGCATGCCAGCCGTAGGCTTGGCGGAGGCTGGCGGAGCGAGCGCGATTTTACTGCGAAATCAAGGCGACTTCTACTTGGGTAATCCACCGTATCCAATATTAGTTCGAAACGCAAAACACGCACACATTCATCTGATCACCTGTTTCCGCTTGGGGGTTTGCGCCCGGTTTCGGCAAGCCGCGTCCACACCGCCTCGCGCTTTTCGCGCTCCTTCTCGCGCAGCCGCTCCTCCACGGGCACGGCAAACACGGCCTTTCCGACCAGCACGCATCCCTTCCGCCCCGGAACGCAATCCGTGTTCAGCCGCAGGCAAAAATCACGATTTGGGTCAAAATGTGGACAGGAAAAACTCATGGTAGAATCTTAGTCGCACATGGACCGGTCGGCCTTGAGCGAAATCAACCAATACGGTCAAACCATGAGGAATAGCGTGGGTAGAGAGTCCGCCAACGATCGGTTGTCGTCGAGGCTACGCACCAATCTGAGACGTGCGCAGCGAATATCGGGCCGATTTCTTCGTGCGGGCGCACGTCGGTATAGAAGTGACGTAAGAGGTCGGCAAATGCTGTGCGACCACCCATCCGGTCGAAAAGTGAAGCGAAAGATTGGAACATGGGATTGAGACTATCGGAGCCTCATCTTGCCATACCGGGTGCACCAGCACCTTGATATGGCTCAAGGTTTTAGGGAGCTTTAGGAAAATAGTGCAGGCGACCGATTCGGCTGGCGTGGCTTCCTTTCATTGCCCACAAGCCATGAAGGGTGGTCAATCAGTGAGCTAATTTTAGCAATTAGCGCGTAGAATCATTCTGCCTGGGTTGCTATGATCAGCCAGATTCAATGCAGCCGATGGTTCTCAATCAACTGTGCGCGCGGCGCGCGGAAATCCTAAAAACTTGGTCTGCCCTGCTGTGGGCTGAGCCAGTGACTACGCCCATGGCAGAGCCTCATCTGCTAGCACACCTATTTGAAAAGACCCTCGACCGGATATTCACGAGACTCAAGCGGCCGACTTGCGAGCCACCCCCGACGCCATTCCATTGCCCGTGCGGACTTAGCCCCTATCTCGCTTATTTCCGAGCGGCTGAACAAACCTTGCTAGAAACGCTGGTGCTTGTGCATGTCGAGAATGCGTCGGAGTCGAGCGCGGCGAAACGTGCACAGGATTTGGCCGACCTGAGGGCTGTCGTCCGGTCGATCGGAAACGAAGAGATCGCGCTGTTCGGAAGCGTCTGTCAAAAACGACGAAAATGCTTGTCGGGCGGGCAATGTCCGCAGTCGGTCACGGACGCAAGGTGCCTGATGGACGGCATTGTCACCGAAAGCTGATCGTGATTTCTCAATCCACTCCCCCGGATTTGAAGCAATGGCGCAAGGAACAGCGGGTGTCGCTCCTCGCCCGCCGGATGGCGTGTTCGCCGGCAGAGCGCGCCACTTGGAACGAGGCGATCCTCCGTTTTATAGCAACAGGTTTCCCCGTTCTGCGGGAACTCGTGGTGGGCTTCTGTTGGCCTTACAAAGGGGAGGTGGACCCGCGACCGCTGATCCATCAACTGCGTGCACAGGGTGCCCGGGTCGTGCTACCGGCAGTCGTGGCGAAGCACCAGCCGCTCGAGTTTCGGGAGTGGTGGCCCGGTGCCCCGATGAAGGCGGGGGCCCTCGGCATTCCCATGCCCGATGGCACCCCTGTGCTCGCGCCTGAAGCGGTGCTTGTCCCTCCCGTTGGATTCTGTGAATCGGGGTGGCGGCTGGGCTACGGCGGCGGCTACTTCGACCGGACCCTGGCGGCCATGGCGCCTCAACCGCTCAAGATTTGTGTCGCCCATGAAGTGTCGCGGATCCCGACCATCCACCCGCAGCCGCACGACATTCCCATGGACTTCGTCGTCACGGAAGCCGGTATCCACGCGGTGGCGGACGGCGGCATGCAGCGGATCAACGCCGCAGCCTGTGCGCAACTTGCCGCCGAAATTGTGGCCCGCCGCCGTGGGCAGGGTGTGAGCGAGGGGACTTAGTATCCTCGCGGCCCTTGCCGCGCTGGCGGTATTCAAGGCATACGAGACAGCAGGACACATTCTACAGCTTAAACAATTTAAGCCCGTAATGCCATGGGGGTAGGAGGAAGGAGGGGCCCTGGGCATCAAGACAACCGGCCGCTGCGCTCCACTTGAGTATGTGATCAGGCGTGGGCCGGATATCGACCGAAGGACCGCGAGGGGTTTCAAGATCGGTTCGCCAGTGGATGACAGCGATGAGGCCGCCGCGACGCAGTGCTTCTGCGGCCGCCCGGAGCAACGCTGCCGGTTCCTCGCCGTGCAGGATATTGAAAAGCAGCACGGCGTCGCATGATCCGGGGGGCACCCCAAAGCCCTCGCGCAGTAAATCCCTTTTCTGCACGCGCACATTGAGCACCCCGGCAGTCAGTGCTCGCGCCGTGGTTCTGGCGACCATGTCAGAATCGATGTCAATTGCATGGACAGTTCCGGAGACTCTGGAGGCGAGCGGCAGCGTGAAGGTGCCATAGCCGCAACCAAGTTCAGCTACATCCCGGGTGTTGGGCCCGAAACCGAATGCGTCGAGGATCCCGGGAACATCCATGAGTGTTTCCCAGTAGTCCTCGGGGGGCATCCCACTTTCGCGGAGTTTCACGTCCTAGAAGGTCACGAGTTTATCCGAATCCCGGACAATCTCATACATGTCCTTGAGCGTGGAGAGCGGGCAGATCTCCGATCCCTGCGACTCGCGGATCTTCAGGCAAGTACCACACGCGAGAAACTGACCGCCCGCCGCGAGTACGGCTTGAGCCTGCTCACGCACGTTGAATTTCGCGTCTGCGATCTGGTCCATCTCCACACCTGATCCGACCAGGAATATCCTTACGCTGTCGCCTTGCTTGAGGCTATAATTGGCGAGGCGGAGGGCATTGAACACCGTTTCAGGCTGCGTGTGCGATAGGATGATGCCGAGTTTCATGTTGGAGGGTTAGTTAGGGTGACCCTGGGGCTAAGTCAGTCGTAGATGCTTATCCCGTCACCGGTAGGCCTGCGAGCCTCCATAATGGAAAACCGGCTCGAATGCGCCTCCTTGAAAGGCCGCAGGGAACCGAAGCTACCGCAGGCGGACCAGGGAGATTCCCAGGCGCAGGCTCTCGGTGCGTTGGTCGTAGGACCGTAGGCTTTCCCCATAGCCGTTGAAGTACTGAAGCGTGAGGTAGGTGGCGAAATCCACTGCCTGGTTGCGGATGGGAATGGTGAGGTCCAGCTGCGTGCTAAAATGATCGAACGACTTGCCCATGCGTCCCGTGTAACTGAGCGCCACACCGTTGCCGCGTCCCAGCGCGACCATCCAATCGGCATAGCCGCGATAGTCGTCGAGGTTGGGATTGTCCGACAATCCTCCCACGTAAACCGCCAAACGTGGGCTGACGATCAAGTGCCAGGCATCCGCTCGACCCAACAGCAACCCGCGCCGGAAAAACGCGGAATTCAGACTGCGTGAGGCCGGGGCGGCCCCACCATTCGACTCATGTTGGAAACCAGTCTGGTAGCCGAGCCAAGTCAGCCCTCCCGTGTCACCGGCTGACGCCGGGGTGTAG
>CAYHCW010000278.1:0-4767 GCA_964355025.1 uncultured Gemmatimonas sp.
TGTTTCGCGGCCCGTGCCCATTTCACCAGGGGACGAACAACAACTTCTCGGTGCTCCCCAAGGGGGGGTACACCTGCTTCGTGTGCGGCGAGAAAGGCAACGTCTTCACGTTCGTGCAGAAGCGGCTCGGCATGACGTTCGTGGAGGCGGTGAAGTACGTGGGCGAGAAGGCCGGCATCGAGGTGCGCGATGTCAGCAAGCAGCGCGAGGGCCCCGATCCGCGCGAGCCGTTCTGGGAGATCAACGGCACGGCGGCGGCCTGGCTTACCGAGACGCTGTGGAACAGCCCGGCCGGGAGGGAGGCGCGCGAGTACCTGGCGTCGCGCGACTTCTCGCGCGAGACGGCCGACCGCTTTGAGCTGGGCTATGCGCCGCGCGAGATGGGGCTGATGCGCGCCTACCTGAACAACCTGGGCTGGGACGACGAACGCCTGCTGCAGGCCGGCCTGCTGGTGAAGCGCGCCGAGGAAGATGAGCCGCGTCCGCGGTTCCGCGACCGGCTGACGTTCGCCATCCTCGACGCGGCGTCGCATCACGTGGGCTTCGGTGGCCGCCTGCTTGGCCCCGGCGAACCGAAGTACCTCAACAGCTCCGAGTCGGACGTCTTCCACAAGGGACAGACGCTGTACAACCTGAACTCGGCGCGCCAGTCGATGCGCCGCGAGGAGCGCGCCATCCTCGTGGAGGGGTACTTCGACGTCGTGCGCCTGGTGGACGCGGGCCTCGAGCCGGTGGTGGCGCCGATGGGCACGGCGCTCGCCGAGGGGCAGGCCGAGTTGCTGCGCCGGCACGCCAAGACGGTGTTCCTCGCGTACGACAGCGACGCGCCGGGGCAGAAGGCGACGTTCCGCGCCGCCGACATCCTGCTGGCGCAGGGCGTGGCCGTGCGCGTGGTGACGATGCCCGAGGGCGAAGACCCCGACACGTTTGTGCGCGCGCACGGGCGCGACGCGATGGAGAAGCTGATTGCCGGCGCGCTCGACGTCTTTGACCGCAAGGTGCAGCTGCTCGAACGCGGCGGCTGGTTCAACGACCTGCAGCACAAGCGGCGTGCGCTCGACTCGCTGCTGCCGACCATCCGCGCGGCCAGCGACCCGCTGACGCGCGAGATGTACCTGGCGCGCGCGGCCGAGGCGGCCAAGGTGGACCGCGCCGTGCTCGCGCGCGAGCTCGACGCGGGTGCGCGCCGCACGCGCGCCGGCACGCGCGCCGGCGCACCGCCGCCGGCCACGCGAGTGCAACGCGCGCGCGATGACGACGACGAGGCGCCGGGCGCGCCACGCGGCGTGCCCGCGGTGCCCGCGGTGCCCGCGGTGCAGCGCGTGGGGCCGTACCGCAGCGCGGTGGAAGCGTCGTCGAGTGAGCGCGACCTCGTGCGCGTGATGCTGCTGCATCGCGCGCTCGCCGACCGCGTGATTGAAGGAGTGGGGCGCCTCAGCGACGACGAAGCGGAGCGGCCCGACTGGTTTGCGGGTGAGGAGGATCACGAGCGCGCGGGCGGTGGGCTTCGCGACCCGGCGTACCACGCCATCTACGAGGCGCTGCTCGAGGCCGATCCGCAGGCGCAGGGCGGCGAGCTGGTGGCGTCGCTGGCCGACAAGCTCGAACCGTGGGTCGTGCGCCTGGCCGAGGAAATGCTCGACACGCCGGAGAGCATGATGAACCCGCAGACGACGCTGGACGGCGCGCTGCGGAGATTGCGCGAGCGCACGATGCGCGACGGGCTCGCCGAACTGGACCGCATTACGCCCATTGCGACGGGTGAACAGAAGGACCGGCTGATTGCCGAGAAGCAACGCTTGAACAACGAGTTGCGCCACATGGGCGCCACGGGTTGGAAAGGGTACCGGCGCCCCTGAGCGCCGCGACATCACGACGGAGGAGTACGTGCACACGGATTTGCAATCGTTGTTGGCGGTACAGGCGGATGACCTCGAGATCCACGGTCTCGAGGAGCGCCTCGCGGCACTCGCGCCACGCCTGAAGGTGCTCGACGACAAGCGCTCGAGGATCACGGGCGACATCGAGCGCTACGCGGCGCTGGTGGCGGGCGAGGAGGCCAAGCAGGCCTACCTGCGCGACAAGATCACGGAGCACAAGGCGCTCATCGACCGCAACCAGGCGCAGATGGACGTCGTGAAGACGATGCGCCAGGCCACGGCGGCCGTGAACCAGATGGACGAGGCCAAGCGCATCGTGGCCAACGAGGACGCCGAGCTCGTGGGCATCAACCGCCGGCTCGAGGAGGCGCGCGCCACGCTGCACGCGCACCGGAGCGCGCTGGAGGCCTGCGAGGCGGAGCAGGTGGATGCCCGCGCGCAGGTGGCGGTGGAGCGCGCGGCGCTCGACGGCGAACTCGCCGTCGCGCACGCGGCGCGCGCCGGCAAGGCAGTGCACGTGCCGGGTTCGCTGCTGGGCAAGTATGACAAGATCCGCTCCCGCAAGCAGTCGCAGGCGGCGTGGTCGCTGAATGGCATGGCGTGCGGCGCGTGCGACACGACCATTCCCATGCAGCGGCGCAACCTGATGCTCAACGGCGGGGGCATCGATGTCTGCGAGGCGTGCGGCGTCCTGATGTACCACCCGGACTAGCAGTGGGCGTGGGCACGCGCGTCGGCCATTATTAGGGCATGACCGCTCCGCCCACCCCACGACGCCGAGCCAGCGCCCGCTGGCTGCGCGCGCCGCAGCCCGACTCGGCGCAGGTGCGCGCGCTCGAGGAGGCGCTGCGCCTGCCGCGTGCGCTGTGTGAATTGCTGGTGGCGCGCGGCCTCTCAGGGGAGGCCGAGGCGCGCCGCTACCTGCGGCCACAGCTCGATGCGCTGCATGCGCCGGGGCTGCTGAAGGACATGGACATCGCGGTGGAGCGCCTGGCGCGCGCCATCGGCGCCGGCGAGAAGATCCTGGTGCACGGCGACTACGACGTGGACGGCATGTGCTCGACCACGCTGATGACGCGCGCGCTGCGCGCGCTGGGCGGCGAGGCGATCCCGTTCATTCCCGACCGGTCGGCGGACGGCTACGACCTGGGACCGGCCGGCGTGCGCGCCGCACTCGAGGCGGGCGCCGGCGTGGTGCTCACGTGCGATTGCGGCACCAGCGCGCACGAGAGCGTGCGCGTGCTGCAGGCCGCCGGGGTGGACGTGATCATCAGCGACCACCACCTGCCGGGCGGCCCGCTGCCGGGCGCGCTGGCGGTGCTGAATCCGCAGCGCGCGGACGACACATCGCCCGACAAGGACCTCGCCGCGGTGGGGGTGGCGTTCAAGCTGGCGCTCGCGCTGACACGCGCGATGGGCGGCAACGAGAACATCGTGCTGAACATGCTCGACCTCGTGGCCTTGGCCACGGTGGCCGACGTCGCCCCGCTGCGCGGCGAGAACCGCGTGTTCGTGCGGCGCGGACTGCCGCTGATTGCCGAGTCGCGCAGCCCGGGGCTGCGCGCGCTGGTGCGCGCGGCGGGGCTGGACGCCAAGGAGATCACGGCCGGGCGCGTGGGCTTCATCCTGGCGCCGCGCCTGAATGCGCTGGGGCGCATTGGGCGCGCCCTGGATGGCGTGCGGCTGCTGCTCGGCGATCGCGAAGACGAGGCGAACCAGCTGGCGCGCCAGTGCGAGGAACTCAACCGCGAACGGCAGGAACTCGACCGCCGCATCCTCGACGAGGCGCTGGGCCGCGTGGCGCGCCTCGACCTGGACGAGACGTGGGGGCTCGTGCTGCACGGCGACGGATGGCACCCCGGCGTGATTGGCATCGTGGCGTCGCGGGTAGTGGAGCAGACCGGGCGTCCGGCGTTTCTCATCGCCGTGAAGGACGGCATCGGCAAGGGATCGGGGCGCTCGATTCCGGCGTTCGACCTGCACGCGGCGCTGCAGGCGTGCGACGACCTCCTGATCAAGCACGGCGGACACAAGGCGGCCGCGGGACTCACCATCAACGCCGGCCAGCTGGACGCGTTCACGGCGCGCTTCAACGAGGTGGCCCGCGCACGACTCACGACCGACGACCTGGTGCCGGTGATCAAGGTCGACCTCGAGCTGCCGCTCGACGACGCCACAACGGCGATGGAGGAGTTGCTGCGGCACGTGGAGCCGTGCGGCATGGGCAACCCGGGGCCGGTGTTCTCGGCGCGCGGGGTGCGCGTGCTCAGCGGCCCGACGATGATTGGCAGCGACGGCGTGAAGCTGCAACTGGCCACGGCCAACAGTCCGCTGGAGGCGGTGGGGTGGGGCCTGGCGCACCGGGCCGGTGAACTGGCGGCCGCGCGCGGCGGCACGATGGAGATTGTCTACAAGCTGGGGCGCAACGAGTACCGTGGGGCGAGCACGCTGCAGGCCACGCTGCTGGACTTTCGCGCCGAGGAGGCGCGGTGAGGATCATCGCCGGCGAATGGCGCGGGCGGCAGCTCGTGGCGCCGGCGGGGCGCACGACGCGCCCGACGACCGACCGGGCGCGGGAGGCCTGGATGAGCGTCGTGCATCCGTCGCTCGAGGGTGCGCGCGTGCTCGACCTGTTTGCGGGCTCGGGAGCGCTGGGGCTCGAGGCGCTGTCGCGCGGTGCGGCGGCGGCGACATTCGTGGAGCACGAGGCGCGCGCGCTGGCCGCGTTGCGCAAGAACCTCGAGACGCTGGGCGCGGCCGACCGGGCGACCATCGTGGTCACCGATGCGGTGCGATACGTGCAGACCGTTGCGGCGGACGCGTTCGACATCACCTTCGCCGACCCGCCGTACGAGCAGGGATTGGCGACCGCGGTGGCCGACCGCTG